>JBDRAU010000089.1:0-8729 GCA_043823315.1 bacterium | reverse complement strand
GTTATTCTGCCTATCCCAGATCGCTTGATTTTAAAGCGTTCAGGCGCATTGCTGATAAAACGGGAGCAGTTTTGATTGCTGATATCGCTCACATTGCGGGACTTGTCGCTAAAGGATTTCACCAAAGCCCGATTGGGGTTGCTGACATTGTTACGTCGACCACTCACAAAACTCTTCGCGGTCCGAGGAGCGGGATTATTATGACAAACAACGAAGAACTTGCTAAAAAAGTGGACAGGGCGATCTTTCCGGGTCTTCAAGGTGGCCCGCTCGAGCATGTTATTGCTGCCAAAGCAGTGGCTTTTGATGAGGCTCTAAAACCGGAGTTTAAGGTCTATATCAAAAAAGTTCTTGAAAATATGCAAGTTCTCGCTAAGACGCTGATGAACTTGCATTTTGAGCTTGTTACGGGCGGCACCGATAATCATTTGATTTTAGTTGACATTAGATCAAAAAACCTAACGGGGCTGGAATTCGAAGTTGCTCTTCACGAGGCAGGGATTTCTGTAAACAGAAATTCAATTCCAAACGATCCAAAACCACCCAAAGTAACTTCGGGAATCAGAGTAGGTACGGCTGCGATTACCACGAGGGGAATGGGGCCTAAAGAAATGCAGAGAATTGCCGAGATGTTCAATGTTGTCTGCGAGAATGTTACAAATAAAAAAATGCTAGACAAGATAAAAGCAGAGGTTAAAAGTATGACTAGCGGTTTCAAGGTGCCGGGAATTTATTAGATAAAGGATGTTCTCGACATACCTGCCGCCCGCCTGCCAGTAGGCAGGGTAGGCAGGCGTTGCTCGAACAATATACAATTCATATTCTTTATTCTTCGAGCGATCCTGAGCTCGTCGAAGGAGAGTCGAGAAGTATGATAATTAAGAAAATTCAATGAAACAATATTTAAATTTACTAGACAAAATCGTAAGAGAAGGTACGAACAAGATGGATAGAACCGGCGTAGGAACACGGGGTATTTTTGGTCATCAAATGAGATTCGACTTAAACAAGGGCTTTCCGCTTGTTACCACCAAGAAGGTCCACATGAAGTCGATTATTTATGAATTGTTGTGGTTTTTAAGAGGGGACACCAATGTTAAATATTTGAACGATCATGGTGTGACCATTTGGGACGCATGGGCGGACAAAAATGGCGAGCTTGGTCCTATTTACGGAAAACAGTGGGTTAAGTGGGAAACAAAAGATGGTAAAAAAATCAATCAGATCAAGCAGTGTGTTGATCTTCTGAAGAACGATCCTGACTCCAGGCGGATTATTGTTAGTGCGTGGAATACAGGGGACTTGCAGGAATTGATTAAAGGAAAGAAAACAGCTCCGCCAGCATGTCATAGTTTTTTTCAATTTTATGTTCAGAATGGGAAACTCTCGTGTCACCTGTATATGCGCTCAAACGATGTTTTTTTGGGTGCACCGTTTAACATTGCCCAATATTCGCTCCTAACAATGATGATGGCGCAAGTGACGGGTCTCAAGCTTGGCGAATACATCCATACAAATGGAGACGTTCATATTTATAAAAATCATCTCAAGCAGGTGAAGGAACAGCTCAAACGAATCCCCAGAAAACTTCCCAGGATGAAGATTAATCCCGAGGTCAAGGATATTTTTAAATTTAAGTACGAGGATTTCGAACTTATCAATTACGATCCCCATCCAGCGATAAAGGCACCGATAGCAATTTAGTTAAAAGTGAGAAAAAAGTGAAAAGCGAAAAAGATTTATTCCGTATGTCATCCTCGCGAACGCGGGGATCTAAATTCCGGATTCCTTCGACCGTGCTCAGGGCAAGCAAGTCCGGAATGACACCTAAGATTTCTTTGATTGCTTGCATTGGAAAAAACAGAGAACTTGGATATAAAAATGATTTGATCTGGGAGATACCGGAGGATTTAACATATTTTAAAAAAACAACCAAAGGTCATGCTGTCATAATGGGTCAAAAGACATTCGAATCCATTGGGAGGGTCCTTCCCGGAAGGACTAATATTGTCTTAAGCAGAAGTGATAATTTCAGTCTGAGGGATGTTTTGGTTGCAGGATCGATGGATCAGGCTCTCGACAAAGCTCGAGCGATAGGTGATAAAGAGATTTTCTTTATCGGAGGAGCGAACGTTTACTCGCAAGCAATAAAATTTGCCGATAAACTTTATCTAACTTTGGTTGATAAAAATGCCAAGGCGGATGTATTTTTTCCAGATTATACTGAATTCAAAACTATTGAAAAAGTTGGTAAAGGCGAGTACAAAGGTATTGGGTACGAATACTTGATATTAACGAAGTAAAATATATAAAAGGGTGAAAATGCCTCGTAAAGGAAAATTCATCGTTATCGAAGGATCCGACGGAGTGGGTAAAAAAACCCAAGCCAATCTTTTAACCAAAATGTTTCGTCGAGCAGGCAAGCAGGTAGTGTTTTATGACTTTCCACAGTATGAACACAGCTTTTTTGGCAAGATGGTGGGACGCTATTTAAATGGAGAATTTGGAGATGTGGATGATGTAAATCCGTATTTTGTTTCGCTTTTTTATGCCGGTGACAGATTTGAGGCACGTGAGCATATCAGGAGTGACTTAAGTAAGGGCAAAATAATAATCTGTAATCGCTTCACCCAGTCAAATATGGGTTTCCAGACTGCAAAATTGAAAACCGAGAAAGAGAAAAATAAATTCCTAGAATGGCTTGAGGAGCTTGAATTTGGAATTTTAAATATCCCTAAGCCTGACATGGTTATTTATCTTTATGCTCCTTACGAAGTCAGCCAGAGGTTAGTAGATAGCAAAACAAAGCGGAGTTACACTAATAAAAAGCGCGATATCCACGAAAGAAACTCGGAATTTCTAAAGAGAGTGGAAAAGGAATATCTATCGCTTGCAAAGAAAAATTCCGAGTGGAAAACGATCGTTTGCACTACTGGCGATCAGCTGTTAACCCCAGAACAGATCAGCCAAAAAATTTTTGCGCTTGTTATGTCAAAACCCTCTAAATCCATGCAAGATACTCGCTTGTTCTAATTAACGAACTCATCATCGACCGCTACGCGTCATTGCGAGCGAACGAAGTGAGCGCGGCAATCTCTTGTTAACTGGTAGAGATTGCTTCGGAGAGACATTAGGTTTGGGCTCCACTCCCAAACCGCGCAATGACACCATAAAAATAAATTTATTCCCCTTTTGCTTAGGATGTATTGCTAATAACATACTATGTCAGCTATCGGAGATTGGTATCCTAATTTGTTCTAATCGTTGAAGCAATCAACGAATTCTGGTATTCTTTAGGTATGGAAAACAAGATTGAAACTATCCGACATTCTTTGAGTCATGTTTTGGCAGCCGCAGTTTTAGAGATGTTTCCAGAGACTAAACTCGGAATTGGTCCTTCAATTGAAAACGGATTTTATTATGATTTTGAACTCCCGAGAACCCTGATTCCTGAGGACTTGCCTTTAATTGAAAAGAAGATGCAGGATTTGATTAAGGCCGATCTTTCATTTGAAGAAGTCGAAATCGATATTGACGAGGCGCTTAATAGATTAAATAAGTCGAATCAGCCATACAAATGCGAACTTGTTAAGGATATTAAGGGCGAAGGGAAAAAGACCGTATCGCTTTATAACACGGGTGGGTTCATTGATTTATGTAAGGGGCCGCATGTTAAATCAACTTTAGACCTTGAGGATGTCGGCTGGAATCTTGATAAGTTGGCGGGGGCTTATTGGAAGGGGAGTGAAAAAAATAAGATGCTCCAACGTGTTTACGGTCTGGCGTTTGAAAGTTGTGATGAGCTGAATGCATTTTTGAAAATGCGTGAAGAGGCGGAAAAACGGGATCATAAGAAACTAGGACGCGAACTCGAACTATTCTTCTTTGACCAGAGCGCTCCCGGGATGCCGTATTGGCTTCCTAAGGGAACGATTTTATATAATAACCTGATCGATTTTTGGAGGAAAGAGCACGAAAAGCGTGGTTATCAAGAATTCAAATCTCCCGTAATGAATAAGAAGGAACTTTACGAAAAATCTGGTCACTGGGAACATTATCGGGATAATATGTTCGTTGTTAAGAACAATGAAAAAGAAACCTATGCAATTAAAGCAATGAGTTGCCCGAACGCTATCTTGGTCTATAATCAACGCCCGAGAAGTTACCGTGAGCTGCCACTGCGGTTTTCCGATGTGGACTTGATTCATCGCGACGAACTTTCAGGAACACTTAATGGTTTATTTAGAGTTAGAATGTTTGCACAGGACGATTCTCATAATTTTATTTCAGAGGATCAGATTGGACAGGAATATACTGATATTTTTGGAATTGTCGAAAGATTCTACGGTGTCTTTGATCTTGAATACTCATATCGTCTCGGAACAAGACCGGATGATTTTATGGGGGAGGAGAAAACATGGGATCGAGCCGAGAAGATACTCAAGGGCCTGCTAGAGAAGTCCGGAAAAGAATACTCTATCGAGGAAGGCGATGGCGCATTTTATGGACCAAAGATTGATATTCTGATGAAAGACTCATTGGGGCGAGAGTGGCAAATGGGTACGATTCAGCTGGATTTTCAACTTCCTAAAAGATTCAATCTTAAATACACCGATCAGGACGGAAAGGAAAAAATGCCGGTAATTATTCATCGGGTAATCTACGGATCGCTAGAGAGATTTATCGGTATTTTGATAGAGCATTATGCCGGTGCACTTCCGGTATGGATCGCTCCTGTTCAAGTTGTAATATTGCCCGTCTCTGATAAATTCAACGTCAATGCCAACGATGTCTTGTCAAAATTTAAAAAGCTGGGCATAAGAGCAGAGGTTGATACTCGCAGTGAATCCCTCGGTAAAAAAATAAGAGAATCAGAATTACAAAAAATCCCCTATATGATTGTTCTTGGACAAAGAGAGGTTGAAAAAAATACGATTTCAGTCCGGTCGTTAAAAGACGGCGACATAGGCCAAATCGATATTAATAAACTTGCAAAAAAGATAAATGAGTTCTAAAAAGTTGGTTCGAGTTGGTTGTGGCGCTCTGATCGTGAATGAAAAAGATGAAGTTCTCTTACTTAAGCGTTCAACTACTCGAAATCAAAATGGCTATTGGAGTCAGCCTGGCGGAGCTATTGAGTTTGGCGAGACTGTCAAGCAAGCTATCACTAGGGAGATAAGAGAAGAGGTAAATGTAAATATAAGATTAATCAGCTATTTATGTTATACCGAACAAATTTTTAAAAAAGAAAACCAGCATTGGTTAGCAATTAGTTATTTGGCTAAGATCATCTCTGGTAATGTGAAAAATTTAGAACACCATAAGCATAGTGAAGTTAAATGGTTCCCGATAAATAAACTGCCGAAGAAATTATCTAAAACTACTCGTGATTCAACCAGAGCATATCTTGCAAACATAATTATTGCCGAATAGATGTGCGATAGTTGTTCTCGACAAGCTCGAACAATAACTCTCGTGCAGACAGGGGACGGTTTTCTTTTGTCCTGATGATTTGGCTTTTTGTGATTGACTTGTAGCGATTACCCTTGCCAAAGTAGTAATGATTTGTTCTCGACAAGCTCGAACACAAATGTGTTTTCAATCGAATGGAGAGGTTCGAATGTTACTCGACAGGCTTGAGTTCTAATATATATTCTTCGAGCGAGTACACGAGTCGAGAAGTTTCTTACTTCCTGGTCCTTGAGAGGATCTTATCAAGCTCGTGCCAACGCCGTTGTTTTTCTTTCCATGAGATTGGGTCGCCGAGTTTATAAGCGGCTGTGCCGACCCTCGGTGAGTATTTATTGATGTAAGCCATTTTGTAACCGACATGTTTAAAAATATCAGCAGTTTTTTGAAAATCTGTTTCGGTCTCTCCAGGGAAGCCAATTATTACATCAGTAGTGATGGCAATATTGGGATTGGCTTCTTTTATTTTTTTGATTATTTCTAAATACTGCTTGCGAGTATAGGGTCGATTCATTGCTTTTAAGATTTTGTCCGATCCTGACTGAATCGGCAGATGAATTTCTTTTTTTATTTTTGGCAGAGTCGCTACTGCTTTGATTATGTCATCCGACATGTCTTTGGGGTGATTAGAAGTGAAGGCGATCTTGAAGTTACCCGGTAGAGCATTCAGTTCTTCAAGTAGAATTGTAAAATGGGAAGGTTTTTTGTCATTCCCGTGAAAATGGGAATCTAGATCCCGCATCAAGTGCGGGATGACAGTTTTGTTAGGAATTTGATATGAATTGACATTTTGACCTAGTAAGAGAATTTCTACGACGCTTCGGTCGGAGCCCCGACCCTTCAGCGTCGGGACTTTTCCTATTATATTCTGGACATCTTTAACAATTTGTTCTATTTCCCTCGAGCGCTCTCGTCCTCTGGTGTAAGGCGTGGCACAGTATGAACAAAAGTTGTTGCATCCAAACATTATAGGAACGCTGGAGGAAAGCTTCGCTCCTTCAGATAAAAGATTTTTTATGTCTTTTTTTGTCTTGATGTTTAAAACCTTGATTAGGTCGTTTGGCTTTTCGATGTTCCAGAAATCCACTCCACGATCTTTAAATCTCTTCCTATCTGAATCCAATACGCAGCCAGTTGTTATAATCTTTTTGTCTTTCCAGTTTTTTATTGCACCAAAAATTCTATCAACACCTGTTTGTCTCACTGCACAAGCAACTATCACTACTAGGTCAGCTTCTTCCTGGGAGGTTTCAACGAGACCGAGGTTCTCAAGCATGTGCGAGATTTTAATCCCATCATGTTCGTTTTGTTGGCAACCTATAACCAAAACAAAAAACTTTTCTGGTTTTTTGTTTTGGGAATTTCTAATTTCTAATTTCGAATTTTTAATCAATTTCTAATGATAAAATGTTTAAATAGTTCGGTTACTTTTTGGAGTCTTTGGCGGAGTTGTCTGTTTCTATCTTCTGTACTTCGTCTTTTTTATCATCTGGCGTTTCTTCGGATCCTTCTTTATTTAGGTTGACGTTCCCCCCGTCAACCGCTTCGCCTTCTTCACCGGCGATTTGCTCTATGGCTTCCTTCTCTTCTTCGGCCGCAGACTCTTCAAGTTCAGCCAGCTCTTCTTCGGTTCGCGGACGTTCAACAGAGGCAATAACTTCTTCTTTTTCGGTTAGGATTTCAATGCTTTCGGGAAATTTTATATCTGAAACAGTTAATTGATCATCGAATGTCTTAAGAGCTGATATATCTATCTGATAGCTTGGGATGAGGTCGTTTGGCAAACATTCTATTTCAATATTGTCTCTGTTTGTAACCAGAGTTCCATCGTCGTTTTGAACCGCATCTGATTCACCGATAAATTCAAGCGGGATTTCTGTCTTGATCTTCTCATCCATTCTAACGCGATAAAAATCAACATGGATTGCTTTAGAATTTACGGGATTTAATTGCGGCTCGTGCGTTAGAACCTTGATTGGCGAGTCATTGTCAATTTTTAAATCTACCAAGGTAGATGTTCCGGCTTCTTGGTATGCTTTTGTAAAGTCGGTCGAATTAATCTCCAAAGGAAGAGGTTTTGACCCGTGCCCGTATATCACGGCAGGAACTAGGCCTTGTTCTCTTAGGCTCTTAACTTTTTTCCCTGTGATTTTTCTTGACTTTGCGTCAAGTGCGATGTGTTTGACTTGCATGTTTATTCCTTTGATACGAAGATAATTCTACCTTAAAGAGATGTTTTTTTCAACCCCTGTCAAAGTTTACTCAAAGCAGGGGGATATATTAGAGCTTATTGGTCGAATAATCCTGCTATCGATCCTTTATGAGTGTCTAAAATTTTTTCGGCGTTCTTAACCATTTCTTTCGATATCTTTTCACCCGACAACAGATGGAAGTAAGTGCTGATTGGCTGATCGATCCGGTGAAGTGAAGCCAAATAAGTAATTGCGATCGGTTGGTGGTTGAGATTGCAATACGCGTGAAAAATATATGTGTTGTCTATAAATCCACGAAACCTGATTCTATCTTTGTCGTATTGGTTATTGCAAACCGGGCAATAAAGAATGTTTCTGGCTTGATTAATTATTTGATCTATTAAGTTCATACTTAGATATTAATACTTGTTGATCTATTGTCAAGGATACTTTACACATTTATTGCTCGAAAGTCGTTAGTACTTTTCCGGATATGGCATTCGCATACTCGCTTGGGCTGAGGTTGACTCGATAAAACTTTGAGATATTCACATTCACGTCTGTCTTTGGAACTTCAAATGCAGGAGTGCTTGCTCCAAGGTTGCTAAGCTTTAATGACAAATCATTTTTTAACGAAATGCAGGTTTTGTATTGTGCTTTCGTATCTGTTACAGAGCTGATTGTATTTATTTGATTTCTATAATTTGTTTGTAGTTCCTCAGTTAGCCCTTTGAATTCTGGCAATGCGATCAACTTTCCCAAGTAAGTTTTGCAGGAGTTAACGTGAGTTGAAATATTGCGAGTGTAGGTTGTTACATACCACTGTCCAGCGCTTTGTGAGCCGGTTAGGGTGCCGGATTGAGCCGATACGAAAGCAAGTCCGCCCGAACCGGAATCATTTTCGACAAACTGGATTATTCTAGCGTCGTTAAGGACTGTTTTATTAACCAAGAAATACCCGGTTCTATAAGCATTCTGCTGGACTTCGTATGAGCCGAAGTTAAGAGTGTTGATCGTCGGGTCAGCCCAAGTAGTTGTTCCATAGGCGCCAGTGGTGCCATAGGGTGA
>JBDRAU010000088.1:0-2754 GCA_043823315.1 bacterium | reverse complement strand
TTTATTCTTCGAGCCCTGCCTGCCGGCAGGCAGGTTGTCGAGAAGTCCCTTTGCCTTGTTGCGAGAGATTATCGCAGGATCTTCGTTCGGGGTACCGAGCTTGACTTTTGAGTGATTTTGTGGTATAGTACAAAGTTACGATTTGGAGGGGAGCAAGTCCTCGCCCAAGTTGGGTAAATTGACAAATTAATAATTCACCAGCAAATTGTATTCAACAAGTTTGAGTTCAGTTTGCTGGTGAATGACAACTCCAGTCCCGGACCCTCGGGAGGCGCACAGCCTATGTCAAACACCGCTCCGTCTTCGCGTTAGCGATACGGGCCAAAGCGGAATAATTAGGTTGGCAGTGCGCCGACAAGAGGAGTCTTTGATGAAAATCACGTATCGCCGTAAAGGAAAGGTCGAGGGGGCATACATCGGCTGGGACGGTGTCCCAGAGACGATCAGGGGGACTGGAGAGTACGAGGGTGTGGATTTGACGGGTTACACCGTCATTTCCACCTCGTCGCGCAGGGCCGATCAGGCCCACCGCGACATCCCGAGGGCGATCATCGTCTTCGTGGATGTGCAGAATCTCAATGGGGGAGGAGTCATCCTGCCGGATGGCTTCAATCCGCGTGCGGTCAAGTTTTTCAAGACCGCGGACCAAATCAAGGAGGAGGCGGAAAAAGAAACAAAAACCGCCTTCCAGGCGTTCGCCGAGGAGATCGAGAGAACGATCCCCGGCGTTGTTGTCAGAGTAAATGACAAGGGTACGGGGGTAGAAGTTACCCCCGCCGTAGAGGTACATTCTACCCAATGGGAGTGGGCAGTACGCCCGACCACTCTCGGCGAGGCGGCGACCTTAGTCGCCGAGAAGCGCCCGTTCTGGAAGGAATGGAATGAGAGGGCGCTGAAGGCCATTCAAGAGTGTGGCCTGCCCGCACCCCTCGTGAGGAGTGTCGGCCTTCAAATGGACGACTCCTCGATGGCGCTCAGGCTATGGGCGCCAAAGAGCGAGGGGGAGGGGGTAAGTGAGTTCAGAATCTCCCTTCGCGAGGAAAGCGAAGGGAGGTGGGGAACTCCCGTTCTCCACGAAAGTGGCCCAAGGGGCTAGGCGGGGTATTTGGCGCTTTGGTGCCAGTATCTCTCCTACAAAGGGCTCAAGCTTCTCCGCTTGAGCCCTTTTCGATTACTCATAAAACCAACAGGTATAAATCCATAACTATTCTACGATCGTAGAATAGTTATGAAAAATATTTTCTGTTTGCTATTCAACTTTTCGTCTTTGGTGGATCAGTTATTGAAAACGATCAGTATTAAGTTTATAATCAAACCAGTTAACTTGGAACAAAATAACAGATCCCTCGATTCAGCCTGCCCTGAGCGATTTTGATTAATTAGGATCAGAGATCTCTCCATGCGCTTCGCTTAGTCGAGATGACAAATAATTGCATCATTGAGTCGAATGGGCTCGGGATGACAGGCGGGGAATATGCTTGATATAAACTTCATAAAATCAAATAAGACTAAAGTGGCCGAGGCGATCAAGAGTAAAGGAATCGACCTTAACCTTGATGAGCTTTTAAAAATTGCCGATGAGCGAAATGAACTAATTTTAAAAATAGATGAACTTCGTTCAAAGCAAAACGAATTTAATAAAGAAATCGTTAAACTTGAGGGAGCCGATAAAGAAACTGCCATTTCCCAGATGAAGTCGGTTTCTGACGAGCTCAAATCGCTTGAGGAAAAACAGAAAAAAACGGACGAGAAATTTCAAGAATTAATGCTCCTAGTTCCAAACATCCCCTCGGCCGATTCTCCCGTTGGCGGCGAAGATGCCAATAAGGTTATCGAAACTTGGGGAGATGAGCCGAAATTTGATTTTAAAGCTAAAGACCACATCACTCTCGGCAAGGACCTCGATCTAATCGATCTTGAGCGCGGAGTTAAGGTTTCTGGCTTTCGCGGTTACTTTCTCAAAAACGAAGCGGCCATTTTGCAGGTAGCTCTTCTTTTTTACGCCTTCAAGAAAATGCAGGAAAAAGGATTTACGCCGATGATCCCGCCAACAATTCTCAAGGCCTTTGCTCTTTACGGCTCGGGACATTTTCCCTTTGGCAAGGAAGATATATACGAACTTGCAAATACAGGCAAAGACGAATCCGGCCAACAAGTCGGCGAGACGCTTTTTCTGGCAGGAACTTCCGAACCAGCTCTTTTGGCGTATCGGTCGGACGAAATTATTAACGAGGACGAGCTTCCACTCAAATATTGCGGTTTCTCACAGTGTTACAGAAACGAAGTCGGCTCCTACGGCAAAGACACCAAGGGGCTTTATCGCATTCACGAATTTATGAAAGTCGAGCAGGTGGTAATTTGCGAGGCAGACGAAAAAGTGTCCGAGAAACATCTTCAGGATATGCGTGGATATGTTCAGGAAATATTAAAAGAATTAAGACTTCCGCACAGAGTTATCCAAATCGCTACTGTGGATATGGGTGCGGGCAAACGCAAGATGTATGATGTTGAAACCTACATGCCTTCGCGCGATGGTTACGGCGAAACCCACTCCGATTCAGATTTGACCGATTGGCAAATGAGGCGCTTGAATATCAAATACAAAACAAAAGATGGCGAAAAGAAACTGGCTTATGCCCTAAACAACACCGTCATCGCCTCTCCAAGAATTCTTATTGCGATCTTGGAAAACTTTCAAAACGCCGACGGATCTGTTACGGTTCCGGAAGTTTTACGGCCGCTTTGCGGGTTTGA
>JBDRAU010000087.1:0-7449 GCA_043823315.1 bacterium | reverse complement strand
AGAAGGAGGACTGTGATGGATGTCACGGGAAAAGTTTCACCAGGGATTCTGCATGACGCTTCCTTGATGAGGAGTAATGCAGACCTCCCACCTACCTGCGAACTGAGTTTTAGCCTGGTAGCAGGTCTGCTGTATGTCCATGTAAGCGGAGCTGAGATGTCTCTCGGTCTCTTCCCAGCTTCAGTCGAAAAGGTCCCTGGAAAGGATCTGTGGCGACTGAAAGGAGAGAACTGGGACGGTGACTAGGGGGTCACAAGGAGGCAATAGGGCCGACGCCGCGTAGCGGGTCGGCCCTTTTTCTTTTTTCAAAATCCTGTAAATTAAAAATAGTTCATAAAGTTCATAAAGTAGAAAGTTCGTAAAGTGTGGATCGGGAATTCACTTTAGAAACTTTATAAACTTTTAACTTTATAAACTAAAAATTTTATGTCAATAAAATTTTGCCACCTTCACGTGCATTCTCACTACTCTCTGCTTGACGGACTCGGAACTCCGGAGCAGATTGTTTTGCGCGCCAAAGAGCTTGGCATGGACTCTGTTGCGCTGACCGATCACGGCTCGATGTACGGCGTGATCGAATTTTACAAGGCGGCCAAAGATGCCGGCATCAAACCGATCATCGGCATGGAAGGATATGTAGCGCCAAGAGCGATGACGGACAAGGTCTCCAAGTTAGATGCCAACCCATATCATTTAATTTTACTTTGCAAAAACCACGAGGGCTATTTGAATTTAATGCGGCTCTCCTCGCTCGGACATCTCCAAGGATTTTATTACAAACCGAGAATTGACAAAAAAACGCTCAAAAAATATTCCAAAGGGTTGATTGCCACGTCGGCGTGCCTAGCCGGAGAAATTCCGAGGACGCTTTTGTCGGGAGATGAGAAACAGGCCGAAAAAGTCTTAAACGAATACAAAGAAATTTTCGGGGCGGATTTTTATCTCGAGCTTCAGGACCATCCGGACATTCGCGATCAAGGTCTGGCTAACGAAAAATTGATTAAATTAGCCAAGAAAACCAACACTCCTCTGACGGTAGCTTGCGACAGCCATTACATCAAAAAAGACGACCGCGGGGCGCACGACGTTTTGGTTTGCGTGCAAACGGGCAAAACGGTTGATGATCCAACGCGGATGATTTACAACGGCGATTTCTCCCTGCGCGATCCCAAAGAGCTCGCCGAAGCTTTCAAAGATATTCCCGAAGCGCTCGAAAATACGCGGCGCATTGCCGACGAGTGCAAAATAGAAATTTTCTTTGGCGAGGACTTACTTCCTGAATACAAAATTAAGGGAAATAAAAGTCCTGACGAATTCTTAAAAGAGCTCTGTTTGAAGGGTTTGCCCGAAAGATATCCCAAGATTTCCCCGCAAGATAAAAAGGCCCATCTTGAGCGGCTTGATTATGAGCTTTCGGTGATCAAAAAAATGGGTTTTGCCAGTTACTTTTTGATTGTGGCCGATTATGTCAAATGGGCCAAAGAAAACAGGATTATGGTCGGCCCCGGACGCGGCTCGGCGGCGGGAGCGCTGGTGACTTACTTAACTTATATTACCGACGTTGATCCGATCCGCTACGGACTTCTTTTTGAAAGATTTTTAAATCCTGACCGACTGGAAATGCCTGATATCGATCTTGACTTTGCCGACCACAGGCGCGGCGAAGTTTTGGATTATGTCGTCAAAAAGTACGGCGAAGAAAAAGTGGCCGGAATTATCACTTTTGGAACAATGGCGGCGAGGGCGGCCGTACGCGATGTCGGGCGGGCGCTCGGTATGCCGTATGCCGAGGTAGATCAGATCGCCAAAGTTATTCCTCCTCCTGTTCAAGGCCGCCACATCCCGCTTTCTAAATCGGTCAAATCGGCAGAGCTTGGAGAGTTTTACGCTCGCGATCCGCGTGCCAAGCGACTTCTCGATATGGCGATGAAGTTAGAGGGAACGGTGCGTCACGCCGGCCAGCACGCCAGCGCTTTTGTGATCGCCGAAGAAGATCTGGTTTGCTACGTTCCGCTTCAGCAGGCGCAAAAAGAAGGCGTCAAACAAGTTACCCAATATTCGATGTATCCGGTCGCGGAACTGGGATTGCTGAAAATGGACTTTTTGGGACTTTCGAACCTGACTATTATTGAACGAACGCTCGACATTGTCGAAGCGGTTAATGGCAAAAAAATTGATATTTCCAATCTTCCGCTTGATGACAAAAAAACTTTTGAGCTTTTGGGCAAAGCAGAAACAACAGGGGTGTTTCAGCTGGAATCGGCCGGAATGAAACGTTATATCAAAGAATTGAAACCCACCTCTCTCGACGATGTGGCTGTGATGGTGGCACTCTACAGGCCCGGCCCGATGCAGTTTATCGACAGTTTTATCGCCCGCAAAAACGGTCGCGAAGTAATTGATTATCCACACGAAATGACCAAATCCGCTCTCGAAGTAACTTACGGAATTCCCGTTTATCAGGAACAGGTGATGCAGATTTCCAAAGACATAGCCGGTTTTACGGGGGGCGAGGCGGACAAATTGAGAAAAGCGATGGGCAAGAAAATTGCCAAGCTGATGAGTGAGATGAAGGAGAAGTTTTTGAAGGGCGCGGTTAAACACGGCGTAAGTCAAAAAGATGCCGAAAAGGTTTTTGACATGCTCGAGGATTTTGCCGCCTATGGGTTCAATAAATCCCACGCCGTTTGTTACGCCATGATCGCCTATCAGACTGCCTACCTCAAAGCCCATTTCCCGCAGTGCTTTATGGCGGCGCTTTTAACCTCGGACTTAAACGACACCGACCGGATAGGAATCGAGATTGAGGAATGCAACAAAATGGGAATTGAGGTTTTGCCACCCGATGTCAACGAATCGTTTGTCGATTTTGGCGTAGTCAAGGACACCGGCAATATCCGCTTTGGCTTAGCGGCGATCAGGGGGATCGGGGAATCGCCGGCCAGAGTCATTACCCGCGAGCGCAAAAAGAACGGGCCGTTTAAGAGTTTGGAAGATTTTATTGATCGGATGATTAAGACGGAGGTTGAAGGGGTGGGCGAGCGAGCGATTTTAAACAAAAGAGTTTTGGAATCGTTGGCCAAGTCGGGGGCGCTTGATAATTTGGCCGAACGAAATAAGGTTTTGGAGGGAATGGAAATTATTACCAAGCGAATCCAAGAGTCCTCAAAGCAAAAAAAATCGGATCAGATTGGGCTCTTTGGCGAGGTCTTGTCAGCCGACATCGAGCTTGGCGCGTTAGAGCTTCCCGAAGTGGAACCAGCCACCCAGCCGAAGCGCTTGGCGTGGGAGAAGGAGCACCTCGGAATTTATTTATCGGAGCATCCATTAAAGGAAGTCGGGCCCTTGATTAAATCGGCAGTTCCAAACCAAATTGGCAGCTTGAATTTAGATATGGAAGGCAAAAGAGTCAAGATCGGCGGGATTATCTCGGAAGTGAAGAAAATCAATACAAGGTCTGGCCAACAGATGGCTTTTGCCAGAATTGAGGATTTATCTGGCAAGACCGAGATTTTGGTTTTCCCCAAACTATTAATCGATACTAACGAACTTTGGACCAGCGATAATTTGCTGGTTGTCTCGGGCAAAATTTCAACCAAAGACAACGAAGTGAAAGTTTTGGCCGACAGAGCGGAAAAATTTGATCCAAGCAAAGTCGATAAAGCGACGGTGGTAACCGTCTCGGACGAGGACGAAATTGTTGAAATTGATCTTGGCGAGGAGCCGGAGATCGAGTCTATTGAGAACGCTCTTTCGAAAACGCACAAAGAAGGCAAATATCTTTTTGAAAAAGATTCCGAAAGTTACATCATTCTTTCGGGTAAAATTGACAAGGAAAAGTTGCTAGAGCTTAAAGGACTTTTTGAAAAGTGCTCGGGGCAAAACAGGGTAGTTTTGGCTTATAAAAAGAACGGAAACTTTCCTGCCCGCGCGGGCGGCGTCACCCGCACGCAGGCGTGGGAATTTAAAAAAACAAAAGTGATGGTCGCAGAGTTAAAAGAGAAAGATCTCAAGAAAATTTTGTCACGGTGAAATATAAATAGACAAGCCCTAGATGATAGACGAGGGAAAACTGAACGCCTCATCGTTGAGCCGTTCAATTTGTGTCATTCTTGCCCCGTATGTCATTCCCGTCATTCGACTCTGAGGTCTGAGCCTCATCGCTCAGACTCGAAGAGCGAAACTTGTTCTCGACTCCGATCGGGGAGCAGGAATCCACGGGATAAACTCCAGCAGGAATCTAAGCAGCTAAAGCCGTTGTCATTGCGAGCTATTGCGAAGCAATCTTGCTATTTTGTCATTCCGTGCTTGCTTGTCCCGTAGTCAAATGTTGTACTACTGGGGACACGGAATCCTAGGCAGGCTTCGCCTGCCAATTGATGTTAAGGACAGAGGACTTAAATTGCCCCGAAGGGGAGCCTTCGGCCCGAAGACCGCCCTCTACGTATTGATAAACTTTTTGAGTACCACCTCAAAAAGCCCAGTCACGCCCAAAAACATAATTTTTCTTTATTTTGTTCAAGTTTGCGTTCCGCCCGCAAACCGCCCCGACAAGTTTGCGGGGCTAGATATATTTGTAAATCAAGGAGTAGGTTTTTGCTCCGCTCAAAAACCGCGCCATTATAAGAAAAATTATTTTTTGTTGAAGGAGTCGCTATAAGCGGCATTTAAATTTAAAAATAAGTCTATAAATCAATCAATTGAAAATTCTAGGCTTTTCGAAGAAAAGGGGTGGTGTGGCCAAAATAGTAAATAGAAAATTCGCTTATTGACAACAATAAGCGCTTGTGCTAGAGTTTTTATTACCGCTTGGTACGAAGGGAGGACAAAAGATATAGTCTCTACGAGATCACCCACTTCTCACCTGCGGGTGAGTTGCGGGCCAGACAGCTGACGTGCTAGCGGTGACAGCCAGGCGCCCATTGTGGGCGGGTGGCAAATGTGCCGGGTGACCGGCATGAGACGTGCTCCTCGACGGGTAGTTGCGCAAGCAACGTTAGGAGGAGTCCAGAGTATTGGCTGTTGCGCGGTAGGTGATCCGTTCTTTGGAGATCCGAAACGCAACTGCAATCGTACATTTCTATACAGTTTTTCCCGCCGACGCGGGAAAGCGCTGGGTCCACCCGGATTACCCAGCGTGTCGAAGGCTTCGCGCCGTTTCATCGTGGAATACAGCGCGAAGCTGTGGGTGGGGCATTGCGTCCCACGTTGAAGCCCTTCGCAAAGCAGCGCGGAGGCAGATGGCGGGAGTGTACCCCCGCTGGGGCGCTCGGCTCACCTGTCGTTGATGCTCGGGCCGAGCGCCACCAAAATTCAGTTATCCCGCCTTCAGGCGGAATAGCACTACCTCAGACGGGAGGACGTGCGATTGTCTCTCAATCAATCATCCTCCCGCCGAAATTCCCAGGGCTCACGCCCTTTAGTTCAGGACCAGCATGCGCACGCTGGTCCTCTTTGTTTTTATAAGATCAAAGCTAAAAGGGGAAAGTAAAAATTTGAAAATCAAACGAAAACAAATTTGCACTTTTTATACGATCGTTGCAAAAGTGCATAAAACAGCTTTGGAGTGAAAATCAAAAAAACGCCTTTGAGGCGTTTATTGCTAGACATTTTTAGATCCTGAATCACATAGATCCTGAAACAAGTTCAGGATGACAGGGTACTGTCAGTTCAGGATGACAGGGAGAGATCCTTCGATTTTCTGAAAATTTTGCTAAATTTTCAGAAGCACTCCCGCCTCCGCTAAAAGCTACGGACGGGCAGGCAGGATGACACAGAGAGATCCTGAATCAAGTTCAGGATGAACGCAGTAGCGTCAATTTGCTGGTACTGGCGGGATGGGAGGCAAGACGGGACCGGATGAAGAGGTTGCGGTTGGGGTCGGCACTGTATCATTTGCAGTATTGCCAGGTGATGGTTGGACTGTTGGAATTGGAGACTCCTGAACGTCTGACGAGTTAAGGTATGGACAACTAGTTTCGCCTTTTTGCTCGACGCATTTCCAGTATTTGATTGTTTGCGACAGATCAAGCGAAGAAATGGTGCCGGCGATATCGCTTGAGGCATCGACTAGATTATAATCAAGCGCCACTTGTTTCCATTTGACGATGATCGAATTTATATCAAGAGCGCTAACAATACCATCGTCCAAAATATCTCCAGACAATCTGGGGATTGGAGGAACGGGCGGTTTTTCAGTCGGTACTCCGATTGGGTCGGGGGGAGTCGGTGGAAGAGTATCGGCTGACGGCTGGCCTATCCAGACGACATAACTCAAAGTTCCGGCTAAAATAACTATGCCGATGGCCGATATAAAAGTAAGTAGTATCGCTTTTTTTGTCATCTAAATGTATTGTATCAACTTTTTTGAAAGTCAACAATTATTTGTCGGCGGGCCCGTTGACAACCCCAAAATAAATCCAGATTGATTATTCTTCGAGCAAAGCCTGCCTACCGGCAGGTAGGTCGAGAAGTCAGAGATATGACAGTTCTCGATAAACTCGAACAATAAGATACTTTTTCAACGGTCTCTTAACCCCATCCAATGTTGATCTGAATGCTGGCACCGGAGTCGATTGGAAATGAGTGAAGATGAATTTTGATCTTCTCGTCTCTCGTTTCGCTCAGGGAAAGGAGTAGGTCCCTTTCTTGTGGAATGTGAAACTCTCTAATGTCAACAAAATCCAGAAAACCCTGTACGATCTCGCGCGGTAAATGAGAGATCTGCCTTCGGGGACGCCCGGAGTAGATAGTGACGATTTTGTCTTTGGTAAATCTAAAGCTGATGCTTGTTGTCCCTGTTTTTTCAATTTGACGAAGCAACCGGCCAAAAATCAACGCTTCGCGAACGACTTCTACTTTGGGTTTTTCAAGCTCTTTTCTCTCGGCTAATTTGAGCCAACGCTCTTTAATTCTATCCTGAATTTTATCGTGTGAAACGCGCGGGTGAAAAGCAGAAGTTTTGAAGGAAAATTTGGGTTTTGGTGTGGGGGAAACGGTTGGTTTTGCTGCAGCTGCCTCTTGTAAATTTTCGATTTTTATTTCAGTCGATTGAACAGTTTTTTTTGGTTTTTTTTCGCGTCCGTAAATCTCGTCTCTAAAGGTAGGCGAGGATCTAAATTTAATCAACTTTTGCTCCAGAAGAAGTCGCGGCTTTTTGGTGCCGATCTGCTTAATCGTTCGTGATTTAGTGATTTTTGTATAAAAAGTGCCGAATCCGTGAATCCTGACTTGTCCACGCTCCAGCAACAAATCAAAGAGCGCCTTTTCGCTGGCCTCGACAATTTGATCGGTTGTTTTGTAGGTGAGGCCGAGTTTTTTGGCGATTTTTCTGTTGATCACTAGTCGGTTTGTAGATTTGGTCATGGTCTAAGTATATAGAATTAAGAATTAAGAATAAAGAAGAAATCCATTTTACTTTTTACTTTTTACATTTTGTCATTATAATGA
>JBDRAU010000086.1:0-4050 GCA_043823315.1 bacterium | reverse complement strand
TTTTAGCTTGGATTCATTTTTCCTAACCGACTTGGCTTTGAGCAAAACCTTGCCGAATTCTTTGGTATAGACCGTCAACAGCCGGTCAAAATCGTTGGCGTTGCCTCGCCTGATAATAATCCCCTGGGTTTTATAAAGCATCTTTAGTATTTTTATAGTAGCAAAAATATAATACTGCGTGAAGGCAATCTTGACTTTTTTTGACAATTTGATATAATGATGGTGTGATGATTAGTTCTTTTCAAATGCGGTTTAAGATACTATGAGACAGGTATTTTGGACATCAAATTGTTTGATTTCTGAAATACTTGTCTCATAAAGAGGTAATTCGTCAGTCCGAGCGATTCGGATAGAAAAATCACAGAAAGGATAAAAGGAGGTATGCCATGGAAACTACGATGGTGAGCCGCACCCTATCGGTGCACAAGGAGCATGAGCTCCTGCTCAAACTGGAGACCGCAGGTCTCTCAGACGACCTTGCCCAGAGAGTCATCGACTCAAAGGGCAACGACCTTGCTACAAAAGTGGTGAGGTTGATTCAGAACGGCGGATTCGAGCCAACGACCAGCCAGAAGCGTAGCCGTAAAATCATGGGCCGTAACTTCTTCGGTGTCGAAGAAGCCGTCAAACACTTCGGGGTCAATCCGACCCGCCAGCAACTCGCCACTCTTTCGGAGATTCCATTCTCCGAAGCGGTGCTCGAGCAATCGAAGGACACTCATGTCCTCGTAGCGGTATTCCCGCTCTCGATTCTCGAGATTCGTGGCAAAGTGGATTCCAAGTTGTTCTACAACCAGTCGTGGTATAACAAGGAGTCCTTTGTCAAAGAACGTGGCGAAGTCACCTGGCAGCTGGTTCGCAAGACCCCAGTGGACGACTCGACCTCGAAGAATTGGCAAGAACAGCAAGCATTGATTGCCAAGGACAACGAAGTGCCCGGTGCCCGTGTGATGGTTTACACCATCATTGGTCATTATCTGGCTACGGGTGAACGCCTATTCGAGCATATCTATGTTCGAGCCTCATCTGTGGATTCGGATGGTGACCGCGTCAGTGTCGGCTACTTTGATTCTTACGGTCTCTTTGTCTCCGATTACTGGGGTGACGACCGCAGCGCCTTCTTAGGCGTCTCGTCCGCTCGGAAGTTCCCCGCATAAATCACGAAGTGATTTTGCGGGATAAATTGAATCTTGAACCCTTGAAATTTTGTTCCTTTTGATAACTTGAGCCTTCGGCGATATTTTCGTTGAGGGCTCTTTTCTTTTCCTAAAATATCCTATAAAATATAAATGTCTGCTAATGAAGGTTAGGCCACGGTTTAACCTCGCGGGCGTCTCATCTTTGAGATATCGCCAGAGTATCGTTGTTTACGGATAACGATAGCGTGCGACAAAAGATGGAGATTGAACTTCTTACTTGTCTTTAGAGGAGATGTTCTGGGTTTATTTCAGAGCTGCTCCCGAATAAAATACAGGAATGAGAGGATATAGGTCTTTTAAAACGGTAAACCTCTATTTCCAGTGAAATGGATGAAGATAAGTAAATAATGTGGATTCGGATGGTAACCGCGTCAATGTCGGCAACTTTGATTCGAACGGTCTCAATGTCAACAATTACTGGGATGACAACCGCAACGACAACTTAGGCGTCTCGTCCGCTCGGAACTTCTTTCTCTATCCAGCTTAAATGCTCTCCTTTTTTGGGGAGTATTTTGTTTATCGTTCAATTATTCTTTCGTTGATTTAATCCATCCTCCAAGCATTTTGCCTAGTTCATCAATTATTTCCTGTAAAAGAACATATTTTTTATTATCAATTGTCTTTATTTCCTTACAAAGCCGCAGGAATACCCTTAAGAAATTCAACTTTAAGCTGGTTTTTTCTAATATCGGGAGTTTGTCTTTTTTAGGCAATTGGCTGGCCCATAAAATACCTTCCAGAATATCCAAAATTAAATGCTCGCAACGCTGCCATAAAGTATAGCGGTCTTGCTTGGATACTGTGTTTCTGTAACCATGAAAGGTTTTGTATAACTCATAACTTTTTTTAAAAATTGGAATATCAAATTCTTCCATAATATGAAAATCTATAAAAATGTTTTTGAAAATATCATCTCATTGGAAAATCTATTCTCGGCCTGGAATAAATTCAAGAGCGACAAGCAGAAAAAACAGGATGTCTGTCAATTTGAATGGCGGCTGGAACAAAATATCTTTCAACTTTACCGAAATTTGAAGTGTCAAAGATACAAACACGGAGCTTACACCTCTTTTTATATTCATGACCCCAAACAAAGGCATATTCATAAAGCGACTGTCCGGGACCGGGTGCTTCATCACGCCGTTTTTAAGACGCTTAATCCGATTTTTGAACCGACTTTCATTCCTAATTCGCTTTCCTGTCGTGTTGGCAAGGGAACGCACAAAGGAATAGATATTTTAGAAAAAGCATTAAGACAGATAAGTAAGAATAATTTTAAGCCCTGTTTTGTCCTTAAATGCGATATTAAAAAGTTCTTTGAAACCATTGACCACAGGATTTTATTAAATATCATTTCTCAACGGATAAAAGACGAGAAAGCCATCTGGTTTTTGGAAGAAATTATTGAAAGTTTTAGTTCTAAATATTCAACCATTTTTGAGCCAAAGGGAGTGCCCATTGGCAATTTAACTTCTCAATTATTCGCCAATATCTACCTCAATGAATTTGACCAGTTTATTAAACAAGAATTAAACATAAAACATTATCTTCGTTATACTGATGATTTTATTATTGTGTCCGAAAATAAATCAGATTTGGAAAATCTAATTGCTCCGATTCGTTCTTTTCTTTCAGACAAGCTCGCCCTTGAACTACATCCCAAGAAAGTTATTATCCGCAAATTCCATCAGGGAATTGATTTTCTGGGTTATGTTGTTTTGCCTCATTATCGCCTGCTTCGGACTAAAACCAGACAGCGGATTTTTAAGAAAATAGAAAAGCAGGTTAAGGAACGTAAAGAGGGAATAATCAGCCAAGAAACTCTTGAGCAATCGCTTAATTCGTATTTGGGCGTTCTTTCTCACGCTGATACTTATGAATTAGAAGAAAAACTGAAAAATCAATTCTGGTTCTGGCTTAGTGAATAAAAAGCACCATTGAAAGTGTGACAGTGCGATTTTTTAATAAAATCAAAATTCTACTTTTAATTAATGGGTGATAGATAGGTAGATAGAATATTTATTATCGCTTCCTTATCCCAAACCAGACTTTTCCACTGCCAAAATTAACTTCCTTTTCAACCAGAAAGACTTCATTTTTTTTCGGTCCGGTTTCTATTTTTTTGGCAGAGATATCCTTTTTAATCTCCGTTTCATGACTCTGAATTAAATCTTTTAAAGACGATTCCGCCTGATAGCGAAGATAAATTAATTGTCCCGGCTTTAATCCGCCATCTTTTCTCATGTCCTGAATATAGCGAACTAAATCTCTTAGCACCCCTTCGGATTTCAGTTCCGCCGTTATTTTAATGTCTAATTTGACGCTCTGGCCATAAACAACTTCTTTGACGTTGATTTCATCTTTAATTAGTTTCACTAATTCTTTATCCCCTGCTATCGCTTTGTCAGCGATGGCCAGTTTGGCCAGCGGCTGGCGGACTTTAATCCCGTTTTTCGCTCTTTGCGCCAGCGCTTCGGCAACAATCTCCCTGATTTTTTTCATTTTACCTTCCAGTATGGAATCAATCAGGCAAATCTCCGATTTGGGATAATCGCACAGATGGATGCTTTCTTTGTCTTGGTTTTGCCGAAGACTGAGATAAATTTCCTCGGAAATAAAAGGAGCGAAAGGAGCAATAATTTTGGCTAATTTCATTAAGACATAATAAAGGACTTGAGCGGCTTGTTCGCGCTCTTTTTCGTTTTCCGGCTTTTGAAACCTTCTTCGCGAACGCCGGATATACCAATTAGACAAGTCTTCGATAAATTCCTCTATTAGACGAGCTGCCGAAACGACATCATATTTCTCCAGATTCTCAATGACTAGACCGTTAATTAAATTAAGGCGGGAA
>JBDRAU010000085.1:0-7722 GCA_043823315.1 bacterium | reverse complement strand
AGACAAGACGTGCGGCAAAACAAACTAGCGCAATTATTGAAACTGATATTATTGCTGATGAAATAAGCGAGATAATCCGGCGATACTGATCCAGTTTTTGCAGAGAAATGTTTGAAAGCAGGGTAAATAAAATGCCCCAGATAACAATTATCAAGACAATGTAGATCAGCGCTATTGTGAGATTTACCCTCATCCACCCATCGTTTTTCAATACTTCGAGAATCGCTTTAGCAACAGGAGAACTTATTATATTGGCTACAAGCAGCGAAATTGCAGCAAAAAGTGAATTTGCCTGATTTTTCTTTATAAAAATATAATAGAAAAACACAAACAACAGGACCGTTAGAAGATCTATAATTATCACTTTTATATTCTAGCTCTACCTGATACAGAAGGCAAATTATTTTTTCTTATAACTATCGATCGCAAGGCACATCGCCTGATCACCTAAAACCGAGCAGTGGATCTTGCGACGAGGTAATCCCCCAAGCGCCTCGGTAATATCAGAAGCAGTAATTTGATAAGCATCGTCAATGTGCATACCTTTAGCCATTTCGGATAAAATGCTGGTTGAAGCAATAGCACTAGCACAGCCAAAGGTTTTCCACTTAAAATCAACAATTTTATCTTTTTCAATCCTGAGCCAAATTTTCATTACATCGCCGCAAGCAGGAGAACCGATTTCGCCATAGGCATTGTAATTCTTACTTTCTTTCTCATTCATTACATTGCGGGGATTAAAAAAATGATCCTCAACAATTTGTGAGTAAATGAACCTGCGTCCCGACTTGTCTTTAATGTCAGCCATATTAGCTTATATCTCTCAATCTTTTGATTGATTTTTTTAAGTGTTTTAAAAGAATATCAAGATCGGATTTTTTTGTAAAGCGTCCAAGCGAAACCCGAATTGACTCATGAGAGCGTTCTTCGCTCGATAAAGTGGTAATAACATGCGAAGGTTTTAGCGAGCGCGAGGAACAGGCCGAACCAGTTGAAACAGCAATTCCTGCTTTATCCAAATCCAGTAAAACCGACTCACCTTCAACGCCCGAGATCGAAAAATTAACATTGTTTGGTAAACGCCTCAAGAGTGAGCCGTTGATCGAAACTCCTTTGATTTGCTTAAGCTCCTTGATCAAATAATCACGCAGTTTTTTCTCTCTTGCGATTTTACTAGAAGAAATAAGATCAACTGCTTTTGATAAGCCGACAATCGACGGAACGTTTTGAGTCCCACCGCGAAGCCCACCTTCTTGCTCACCTCCAATAATCTGAGGCGAAAGATCAACTACGTTTTTCGCAAATAAAACACCGATTCCTTTAGGGGCATAAATCTTAGATCCATTAATGGTCAGTAAATCTACCCCGAGCTTTTTGACATCCATCTGGAGATACTGTGTTGCTTGACAAGAATCTGTGTGAAAAAGCGGGTACGCTTTTTCGATTTTTAATTTTTGATTTTTAATTTTTAATTTTCGGAAATTTTGAATAACTCTCCCGATCTCGACGATCGGTTGAACAGTACCGATTTCATTATTGGCATACATTATGGAAACTAAGATGGTGTTTTTTTGCAGGGCTTCTTTTACTTGAACCGCCGAGATAAGACCTTTTTTATTTGGTTTTAAATATGTAACTTTAAATCCCTCTTTTTCGAGTTGCCGGCATGGTTCAAGCACTGCCGGATGTTCGATCGCCGAAGTAATAATGTGTCCTGATTTAAAATTTTTCGCTATTCCGAAGATCGCCAAATTGTCCGATTCTGTTCCGCCGGAAGTAAAAATAATTTCATCCTTTTGGCAGTGCAGGAATTTGGCAATGTTCTGTCGTGAAGATTCAACTGCTTCGTTTGCCTCAAGGCCAGCTTCATAAATAGCCGATGGATTGGCATATTTTTCACCAAAGTAGGGCAACATTACCTCTAGTACTTTTTTGTCCACTGGTGTCGTGGAGGCATAATCAAGATAAATCATATTAGGATATAGTGTGTAAATAAGTATTAAGGATTAAGACTTTATTTTTTCTATTTTTCTGGACAGTTCCTCAATCTTCTTAATACAATCCGTACAACCAAGAGCTGCCCTTTCTTCTTTTTTCGGTCTAATTACAGCAACCGGCCGCGAATATCTCATGACCTCGTATACTTCCCCTCCCTCAACATCCTTCATCACGCGTGAAATTTGCGCTTGAAGTTGATTGATATTGATGGATTTCATATGCACTTTGCTTTAGTTTATAAAGTTTTTCAAGTTAGAAAGTTTATCAAGTAATTTCCGGACTTCTCTTTATGAACTTGACGAACTTTTAACTTTACGAACTCTTACATAGCATTGTACATAACATTATCTGAAAGTCAATAGTGACTTTCAGATTTTTCATTTTCCATTTTAAATTTTTCGTTTTTTCCACACAAGAAATTAATAAAATTTTTCAGGAAGTATCTCAGTTGACTCGTTTATAAACACATGGTATGATCTATTTTTGTTTGACGGAAAACACATGAAGGAGGACACGACTTTGTCGGAGAAAAGCAATGGTCGCCCGAAGGGCGATACCCCAAGCTGGCTGCTTGACGTTCGCGCGTATTGGGCCAAGCAAGAAAGAATTGGCCAAGAACGCGCAAGAGCCACAGAGCAGCTAGCTGTCACTTCAGGGGTCGCCGAGGTCGCTTAGGCCTTCGGCGGCCTCCACCATTTAAAGTCCCCGTTAAATATAAGCCGGATATATAGTTTATCGAGATATACTCGCACTTCTTCGAATAGGTTTTTATTCCACCTAAAAACCGTAACGGGGCAAGACAAAAAACTCTACGGAGTTTTGATAAATTTGCTTACTTAGTTCGTTCGCATCAAGCCCCTTAATAAGGGCGATTTTTTTTATAACTTCACTTGTCATATACGGCTCGCAGCGTTTTATACCTTGGGATCGAAGTGGTTCGGGAATATTATAAGGCGCATCGGTTTCAACCATTATCCGCTCGATCGGTGTCCGTTCAATTGCTTTTTTAATTTTTTTATTGCCGTAGGTAATGTTGCCGGTAAATGATAAATAAAATCCGTGCTCGATGGCCCAGGTAGCCATGTGATGATCAGTTGAAAAACAATGAAACACTGCCTGCTTTAATTTAGGAAATTCGCCAACAACTTCGCGCACTTTTTCGTCCGCCTCGCGATTATGTATGATCAATGGTTTATCGATTTTCAAAGCAAGTTCAATGTGTTTTTTAAAAAGTTCGATCTGCTCGTTCTCTGTCTTGTGGCCTTTGTCATGATAAAAGTCTAAGCCACTTTCCCCGATCGCTACAACCTCTGGATCTTCGGCTAACTTTTCTATTTTTTCAAATTCGACTCGATCGGTATGAATAGCATGTATTCCAACCGATACAAACGCAAAGCAGGAAATTAATTTATTAATCTTTTTCGATATTTCCAGAGCATCAGCCGAAGTATTCGGATCAGAACCGACGATAATTATCTTTTTTACCCCATGATCGTGAGATCTTTTGGCAACTTCAAAAAAATCACTCTTAAAAGATTTGAAGTTCAAATGGCAGTGAGTATCAATTAGATCCATTAGGGCGCGATAGGAACAGGGGGCATTATAATTTCGTCTGTTGTTGTTTGGCTAGATTGAGGAGAACTAATTGAACCTGAGGATTGTGAAATACTCGTCGCCCGCGATGCAGTTCTTCTTAGATAAATCCAAAAGTAACTATCTTGAGGAATTTTACTTAAAGAGTTAGCAGAATCTGTTCCAGTAAGTTCCTTTATCGAGCTTGAACTAATATTAGCTGGGTCCATGATTACATAAACCTTGATACTCGCCTTATGAATATCCGCTTTAATGGCGTCAGCAAGGCTAATACTCGATTTATCAGAGTATGAGATCGACAGTTTGCCCATAAGCTCGTTTTTGGTTGCAGCAACTTGGTTCCAATGCATTAAATGCCACCCGCGACCAAAAATAGCATTTTGGGGATTGAGCGTCGGAGTTGATGCTTCATTCAAACTTAGTGTTACTTGACTGCCGGGGTTATAAACATAATAACCAACCAGGGGATACGGAGAAAACTTAATCGAGGAAGAATTTAAGCAGAAAAAGTCTGTTTGACCCGTACAGGTATCGTTTGAAACTATCCAATTTCGGTTGGGTAGGTATGGGTCGTTAAAAGAATAAACGAAAATACCTTCTTTGGAAATTGGAGCAAGGTTATATCCATAAAGCGTCGAGCCAGAAACAACGCTCCAGCCAGATTTAATCGTTACATCAATTGGGGGTCCTCCCGGCTCTGGTGGTGTTACAGGAGTAGATGTAACCGAACCTGTCGTAGTGGCAGTAGTCGTCGGTGTAATACTTTCGTTCTGATCTGGATCACCAGGAATCGGAGGCAATCCGGTGTCAGCCGTTATTGATAAATTTGAAAATATCCTGATCCCAACTATCAGAGACACAATACCTAGAACTAGCACACCGAGAACTGCAAAAACAATCCTACCTCGGCTACTTTTCTTTTGAACCTCGTTTTCCAATTGTTCGTTATTCACTTTATCCCCTCTAAAAATAAGGTTGGAGAGGTACTAATGTCCTCTACTTTAATTATAAAAGAAGCATTAGAAACAAGCAAGTCTATTTTATCTAGCTCCGACCCCTCGGTATCAAAAATCCCGGAAATCACCCCTCTTCTCTTGGCTTCATCGATCGTCAGCAGTGAACCGTTGATACCGATTATCCTCGAGGACAAATCGATCGGTTTGTTTGAAATAAAAGAATTGTCACCCACTTTAAGAGGAGTGGCATTATAGAAAGAGTCTCCCTTGTCTGCATCAATTGGATAGTAATTGATCAATAAATATATAACGAGGCCAAATACAAGGAGAACCAGCAGGGCATAAAATGACTTAAATCTTTCTCTTTTTTTCATTTAATCGTAACATTCGATGATTTAACTAATTGAGGGGTCCCTAGGCGCGAATAATTCAAATAAAACTCCAAAATAAATTCTCCCTTTAAATCCCTCGGTGCTTCCCATAAATAATTATATTCTTTTTTGTCATTTTCCGATAGTTTTTCAAGAGTCGGCCAAAGTGGGCATACTTTATTGCTAAAATCGTCAAATATTATTTTTCCTTGATCGTTCTTGACTCTCAATCCGAGCTGACATGGATCATTTATACCCGATGCAACTAAATAATGAGGAGAATCGTCCTTGTTCTCAACACTGATCTTGATAGGAATTTGATTTGATTCAAATGAATCTCCAAGGCCCTGAACATCAAAAACTAAATTAGGAATTTTAAGGTCGCTCTCTGGTTCATTTTCGAGGTAGATCCAGAATATTCCGGAAGAGGGTTGCTCATTGATCTTGCCAAGATCGATTTGCTCAAAATCACCGTCGTCATTAAGAATAAAAATCTTTCTTATCAATTCTTTTTGGACCAGGTTCCCTATCTTGTAGGTTGTTTGCGATATAAGTTCGGTTGGCTTCTGGTTTATATTAACCTGTAAATCCGACAAATTGTTCTGTGCATCATCAACGCTTATCATATTCCACTTCTTAGCTAAGGAAATTTGATTTATATCATTCGGAACCCTGTAGGGTCGAGGAAGATCAATAGTCAGATTCTTTATGTTCGGATTACTGATCAAATAGGCCCTGTTCGGTTCAGCGACATAATCGTATTTACCCGTCTTTTCCCAAGCTTGAGAAATCAAACTGAATTTGTATATTTTGAGATTGTGCTTAAAAAGATCCGGTAGGTATGACCAATCTTCAAAGCCGACATAATTATCCCCAGGAGATAAGATAATTTCTTCAGTTTGATAATTACTCAAAACTGCAGAATCAAACCCCTCTCCGCCTTCATCTGAAACACCTCTTGCTTGTTCCAGCTTTAACAAACTATTAGTCCTAAACTCACAACCCTTTTCGCTTCTAAGTTCTATGCCCAAATTATTGTCGTTTGAATCTAAAGGTATCTTGGTAGATAGATAAACGGGGCCGTTGTCTTGTTTATCAGCCTCAACACTGTCTACCTCGACAGCATTGACCAAAATATTCATTTGCGAGAAACCAACGTCTGTTTTGGGAGTAAGCAAAGCCTTTAGTTGAAGATTTTTTCTGGTACTTGTCTCAAGAGAATAATCAACAATCAGCCTGTATTTATTTTGACTTGTCCCAATTACATCAAAAGCAGATGCGTCAGAGGAAAATTGTCTTCTTTCTCGGTAAGTTAAATCAGAAGATCTAAAATAAACATTATCAAGAGGACATTCACCCACCAAATAGAGCGACTGCTTATTTTCTCTCTTGTCCGAAACCAGAGTCAGACCGAGTCCTACTACCGCGAGAAGAGTAATGGTTAAGCCAAATACTAATATATTTGATGAAGTTCTACCCAACTCGCCATCCTTCCAATAGAGCTATTAATTGAAGAAGTAGAACCAGAACATCTTACCAGCTGGAATCTGAACATTCTCTATTCCTGTATTTACAACATCAATGACTGTAAACGGATTTGCTGTTTGGCTAGTGGCACGAGGATCATTGAGAACGTACACTTTCCTATAAGCCGCTTTGTTTTGGCCTTTCCAGCCGTAGGATAGATTAGCAAGGTTAACTGATACACTATAGCCGTCGCAGTTAACTTCGCCGGATAAATCGGTACAAATTCTCTTCTCGTAGTTAAGCTCAGACAACGTCTTTGGTGAATCCGAAGGATTGGACAAGAAGTTCCAACCTGTATAAACCATTGCATCAAGCGGATTTTCCGCAGTCTCATCCAAACTCAAGTTAATAGTTTCATTAGCTGTTCCAGGGTTGAAGACATAGTAACCAATCTTGTGACTAAACTTATCGAATGATGTTAGCCACGTTTTCCTTGGGGGAGTAGAGTTATCATATACTAGGGGACCAAACTTGAAGATTCCAAGCCCTTGAGCAATCAACGCTTGTGTAAATTGCGGCTTTTCACTGTCTGGAATATATATAGCGGTGTATCCTGGCTCAAATGTTTTGGTTACTTCCGTTACGGAACTAACTGTCACAGAAGGAGTTACCGTCACAGAATCGATCGGAACTGGATCACCTGGATAAAGCGCACTTGCGGGAATATATTTCTCATTTTCACTCGGGCTCCTCCACTTCAGATACACCCCTGCATTACCCGTATTCTCGAAGTACTCAACCTTGATTGGATAACGCTCTCCTGCAGTCAAATTAACTTTGGCAGTATATACAGCTAAATTATTTGAGTCTACTTGATGCCATTCATCAATAACCTTTTCGTTATCTATCCACATCCTCACACCATCATTGGCAGCCAGAGTAAATGTGTACACTTCCGAGAACCTTGAGCTGATTTCACCTGTCCATCTGACCGAGAACTCATCGTTTCCTGTCTTGCTTGGACCTTCATTCAACCAGTCGAAGTTAATTTTTCGATCTTTCTGGTTAGCAACTATTTGACCAAAATCCTTACCTGTATAATAGGAACCCATTAATCCCGAACCTGTACCAACTGGCGGACTGGGATTATAGAGAGTAAACAGCGCACTTGGACTAAGAATCGTACCACTCTCACTTGAAGGTCTCTTCCAGAACATCTTTAGAACAGCTCCACCACCCTGATCGTATTGCTCGACTTTCAAGTCGTAATATTTATCCTTTTCCAGATAAACTTGAGCAGCGGTTTTGTAAACTTCATTATTATTATCGCACTTTGC
>JBDRAU010000084.1:0-7324 GCA_043823315.1 bacterium | reverse complement strand
TCCGGCAGAGTCAGCGATCGAAAAGGTCGAACTATTTAAAACCTCCCTAAAGCGATCGTTTTTCTGTGCTTCGAGGATCAATTCGTTATTGACTGTATAAATAAGGCACTTGTCTCTATTTAAAATGCTCGATTCTATACAGCCTAGGAGTTCGCTTTTTCCAATTTCGTCGATCCCAACATCGAGAACTTTGAATTCTTTCATCTTATTGTGGCCCTGTAGACCTTCCCGTCACTCTCATAAATTACCGATCTTCCAGAATTAATAAAGACAACCGGTGTATCTGATTTCTTCTCGAGCAGTTTGACTTCGTTCGTTCCGTCAATTGAGATTATTTTGAGCGTGTCTTTGTACGTGTAAGCGATGTATCGCCTATCTGAGTACCAGCAAACTCCTTTTATTTCTTTCGCAAGGCGCGTTACAAATTGCGAGTTCTGAAATATTTCATTGTTTACAACTGTCAGAGAGTCAGTGTCGGAAAGTGAGGAAATAAAATCTGACTGTTCGATTTTAAACTCACTGATTTCCGGGTCGGTTTTAAATAAAATTGCATCATTAATAATATTTGCCTCTCCCCCTTTTAGTTCAAAACTTCTGCTCCAACTGTAATACCCATCTCGTTTTATAACTACGTTGTAATTACCTTTTTCGAGGTTTCTAACAGTAACATTGCCCGAGCCCTGTTCGGTATCATTTAAGTAGATCTTAGCCTGCGGATCGCTCTGAACCACAATCATGCCCGTTTGTGAAATATTTCGATTGGTGATATCAATTTTATATCCAGAAGCATAGCTAATAACATAAAAGGCCGCTACGAAAAACGCCACAATCGCCGCAATATAATACTTTGACTTCATTTTTATTTGAAAAATTAGCTATTTATGGATACATTATACAAGAGAGAAGTTTATATGGAAAGATTTGAAGTAACCGGCGGAGTGCCTCTTCGGGGCGCAATTAAAATTAGCGGGGCCAAAAACGAGGCGCTTAAAGTGATTCCTCTGGCTGTTTTAGTCAAAGACGCTTTTGTTGTTCGGAATATTCCTGACATTGCAGACATTAGAACTCAGCTTGAAATTTTTAAAGCTCTTGGGGGAAAATACGAATTTTCCGCCAATGTGCTCCAGCTAGATGGTACGGATGTTAATAAATCAAATCTAGAGGGTGGCTTGGCCACCAAACTTAGAGCATCGATAGTTTATGCCGGAGTTCTACTCGCGAGATTCAAAACTGTCACGATTCCCTTCCCCGGCGGCTGTGCAATCGGCAGACGTCCCATAGATACTCATATTCAGGCCTTTGTGGACCTTGGCGCAAAACTTACCAAAGACGGCGACAACTATATTCTAAAAATTGAAAATTTTAAAACCAAATCCATCTCGCTTATTGAACGAAGTGTCACTGCCACCGAAAACGTGTTGATGTTTTTAAGCGGATTCGACGATGAGTTTGAAGTTAAAAATTGTGCGATTGAGCCTGAAGTTGAGGATTTGGTCAGAATCATCAATAATGCCGGTGCCACAATTAAAAGAAACGACAGAACCTTTACGATTCGTGGCAACAATGAGCTTCGCCTGACAAAAGATAAAATCATTCCGGACAGAATCGAAGCATTTTCATACCTCGTGGCATTTATAGTTACGGGCGGAAGCGGCACGATCGACAATTTTCCCGCTGATTATATGAAAAAACCTCTCGAAGTATTAAAAAAATGCAAGGCCAAATTTAAGATGAGCCAAGGTAAACTTGAAGTTTTAAAAAATGGTCAACTGGAACCGTTTCAAATTAAAACAGGTCCGTATCCGGAATTTCCAACCGACATGCAATCGCCGATGAGTTTAATTGCCGCCAAGGCGCAAGGAAAATCGCAAATTGAGGAAGCTATGTTCGAAAACCGCCTTGGATATATAAAAGAGCTTAAGAAAATGGGACTTCTATCAAAGGTAAAAGACAGGCAAACTGTTGAAATCGTCGGAGGCAACAAACTCAAAGGTGCCGTTATTGATTCTTTGGACCTTCGAAGCGGAATCACCCTCATCCTTGGAGCTTTAATGGCCGAAGGAAATTCAACTATTAACAATGCTCGAATAATAGACCGCGGATACGAGGACATAGTCCGTAAGCTAACTAAAATCGGAGCTCTCGTAAAAAGGAAATGATTAGAAGACTCGGCATAGACATTGGCACGTCAAATATTAGAATTTACGTTCCCCAAAAGGGAATCTTAATTGACGAACCCAACGTGGTGGCTATAAATGTTGTCAAGGAGAGGGTTGTGGCGGTTGGTAATGAAGCAAAGGAAATGTTGGGACGCACGCCGGAGGCAATAATTGCTTCAAGTCCCCTAACCGACGGAGTAATTGCCAGCTACAAGACAACCAAGCAAATGCTTGAGATTTATCTTTCCCGTGTAATGGGGCGCCTTCGCCTTGTCAGGCCGGACGTTATAGTTAACTGCCCCGTTGGTGCAACCTCGACCGAAAAAAAGGCAACATTGGATGCAATTGAAGGCGCAGGCGCAAAACGGGTTTTTCTTATGAAATCTCCACTGGCTGCTGCTGTTGGGGCAGGGATTGATATTTCCTCACCTAGCGGAAACATGATTATCGATGCTGGCGGAGGCAATACGGAAATTGCTGTAATTTCGCTCTCGGACATAGTTTCGTTTTCATCAACCCGTCACGGGGGGGATAAGATGGATCAGGCAATTATAGATTTTATTAGAAAAAAAAGGAATTTGATAATTGGCACGCAAAGCGCAGAGAACGCAAAAATCGAAGTTGGCTCGGCGATAGCTCAAAAAAAAGACAACAAGATGGAGATATCGGGATCAAATACAATCTCTGGTTTACCGGAGTCGATTATAATCCACACAAACGAAATAGCAGCGGCTCTAAAGCCGGTTTTAAATGAGATAATTTTGGCGGTTAAACAAGTTCTTCAAAAAACACCGCCCGAACTTTCAAGCGACGTGATGGATAAAGGGATTGTCATCTGCGGAGGAGCTTCCAGTTTAAACGAATTTGACGAGCTAATGACAAAAGTAACAGGCGTTCCTTGTCAGATAGTCGATGAACCCCAACTTGCTGCGATAAAAGGAATGGGACTAGCAGTTGAAAACTTCGAAGATTTTCTTGAGTCTTTTACGTGGAGGGGAAAATAAGCTTCTCGAGCAGAATAAAGAGTAAGGAATCAAGAATTAAGGTAAAATTAAAAATAAATCAATAATCGAATCCCATGCCTACTGGCAGGCAGGAATAAAAAATGGAAAATGGAAAATCGAAAATAAAGAGTATTCTCGTCGGAGTTGATGCTTCGCGAAGCAACGTAAAGCAAAAAACCGGAACAGAATATTATTCGCAGGAAATTATCAAACATCTTGTCGAGAATAAGGAAGTAGATTTTAGATTATATTCCAAAACGCCGCTTGGGTTTTTGAAGAAAGAGCAGAATATCGATTTTAAGGTGATGCCTTTCCCGAAGCTCTGGAGTCAGATTCGCCTTTCGCTTGAGCTTTTAGTTAACAAGCCAGATGTTTTATTTGAACCTGCTCATACGATTCCTGTTATTCACGGCCAAAAAGTTGTAACAACGCTTCACGATGTCGGCTTTAGACATTTCCCCGAACTTTACACTCCGCTTGAGAGGTTCTACCATAACTGGTCGATGGCTTTTGCGGTCCGTCATGCAACAAAAATAATTACCATATCCGAATCGACAAAAAAAGATCTTGTTAAATTCTACTCAGCCGATCCGAAAAAAATTGAGATTATTTATCATGGTTATGACAGACAAAAATTTTATCCGAAGAAAGCAGGTCAGAAAGCACCAGATGAAATACTCAAGCTTGGAGAATACATTTACTTTATAGGACGCTTAGAAGCAAAGAAAAACATTGTCAGTTTGGTAAAGGCATTTGGAGTTTTACGAAAAAACCACTCCGAGTTAAAAACCAAGCTCGTTCTGGCAGGCCGCCCTGGATATTTATATGAAGATATTAAGACAGAAATAGGAAAACTTGATAAGAATGTTCAAAAGGATGTTATTGAACCTGGTTATATTCCCGATGAAATAATGGCGGATTATCTGCGCTTCGCTAAAGTGTTTGCCTTTCCATCGAAGTTTGAGGGATTCGGAATGCCGCTAGTTGAGGCGATGGCCTGCAATGTTCCGATAGTAGCTTCGAACACTACTTCCATTCCCGAAATTACAGGTAGTGCAACGCTCTTACACGACGTTGAGGATGTAGATCAAATTGCTGAATATTTATACATCGCACTAAAGGATGAAAACATTAGAAAAAGACTTATCGGGGATGGCACAAAAAGACTTCCGATGTTCGATTGGGACAAGGCCGCTTCAAAAACGCTAGATGTCATAAAGAGTGCTTTGGACTAGTTCGCCGAATATGAGTACATGAACTCCGCCAGCACAAGGAGTCGATTTATTGATGTCCCGATCGGCCAGCAGGTCATCAGCGTCAAAGTTTCCTTGGGAGTGTTTTCAAGTACTTCCACGTTATCGGGATTAACAGTTTTGGATTCTTTAACTTCGTAAACATACTTTTTGTTTTTTCTCGACACCTCGATCCTATCCCCAGATTCAAGCTTATCTAGCAAAGCAAAGATGTGATTATAGTCGCTCTGAATCCAAAAATAATTTGAGCTGTGGCCGGTTATAAATATATTTCCACCATTTCCCGGCAAGGATGTGCCTTTGTATTGAGCCACGCCACTTGCAAGCGATTTTAGAATGTCCTGTTCCGGAACTTCCCACTGAATCGGGGCGGTAATTCCAATTTTTTCGATAGTTAATTCATTATCGGAGAAATTTAGCGCTAGCTCCGGAAGGTTAGAGGGATTCTGAAGATTATCGATAATCGGTTTTGGGGTTTTTCTAGTGGTTGGCTTTGGCGAAGGAGTGGTGGTTACCTTTACAGATGAAGAAATTTTCTGAACCGGCTCTCCCTTAAAATCCACGAAATAGCTCCATCTTAATTGATCGGCAAATCCACTCCAGCCCATTGCGATAAATATTATAAATCCGGCAAATCCACTAAAGGCAGCAAATCGCAAAATTGAGTTAACAAATTCACCCACTACTTCCCTGTTGGGGGTCTTGTGGGATTTAACCCTTCTTATTATTTTTCTTACGTTTCTGATTTCTTTATTTGATCTCATTTTTTTTAGCTTGATTGGTTCGCCCAACGATTCATCATCGTTTTGTTTGTCTTGAAAAAGCTCATTTAAGTCATCTTTTGATAATTGATTCATTTTTTGTAATTCTCGAGGACATATTTTTTTGCTTGCTCGGTGGAACTTATTTCTTGAGATATGATCTTGTCGTGTACATCTTCCAGCATAGTTTTGAACTCTCTCGAGGGATTATACCCCAATTTTTTTAAGTTGTCACCTGTAAATATCTTTAGGAGGTTTTTCTTGGCACTAATTTTTACTTTTTGCTTCTTAGCGAGCTCAACGCTTTGTTCAAGCTTCTTTATAAAATCCAAATTAACAGGATAAGTTCCATTTGCATCAGCTCGGGCAAGTTCAATCAGATTCTCAAAAAGCGGATCAAGCAGAAAGGAGAGCTGTTTATTGGGTCGCATTTGACCTATCTGGGCAATCTTCATGTGGTTTTCAACCAAGTAACAAATTGATCTAATTTCAATTCGAGAAAACTTTAGTCGCGTGAGAATTTTTTTGGCAATATCTGCCGAAATTTTGGCATGGTCGTGAAAAATAATCTTATCCCCTTCTCTTATTAGTGTTGGCGGTTTGCCAATGTCGTGAAGTAGGACCGCCCAGACCAGATGGAGCGGTGCATCGCTTGGCATACTCTTGAGAGCAAGGTATGTATGTGTGAATACATCCCCCTCATGATGATATTCTATTGGTTGAGGCACCCCTTTGAGAGTATTTATTTCAGGAATAATGAAATCGGTAATTCCGGACTGAACCAGTTCGGTTAGGCCTATGTGGCGTCTTGGTGAGATTAATATTTTGTTTATTTCGTTTCTGATCCTCTCGGGCGAAACGTTTTTGGTTAAGGCGGAAAATTTGGAGATAGTTTCAAAAGTTTCTTCGGCGTATTGAAAGTTCAAGGTTATTTTAAATCTAATCGCTCGGATGAGCCGCAGATTATCTTCTTTAATTCTTTCGTTGGGGTCTCCTATGAATCTAATAACTCCTTTTTTTAAGTCCTCTTGCCCATTAACGTAATCGATTACCTTATTCTTGATCGGGTCCAGAAAGATTCCATTGATAGTGAAATCCCGACGCTTGGCATCCACTTCTTCGCTTGAGAACTTAATCCAGTCAGGTCGTCGTTTATCTTGGTATGGTCCTTCTTCGCGAAATGTAGCTGTTTCAAAATAGTGTTTTCCCGATTTGACCAAAATCACACCGAATTTTTTGCCAACATCGACTGTGTTGTCAAATAATTTTTCTATTTCTTCCGGCTTGGCATTGGTTGCAATATCAATATCGGCAGGATCCTGTTGGAGTAAAATGTCTCTGGCACATCCCCCGGCAAAGTATGCAACAAATCCAGCTTTAGTTAGTTCCTCGACTACCTTTTTTGCATCATTAATCATGGGTATATTTTATCACAAACACGAGGGGTAAGCCTCGGAAAATTCATATAGAGACCGTTGAAAAATACCACTTAACATCATTGCCTTGTTGTCATCCTGCGGTTTGCGAGAGCTTTTGCGAGGTGGAATCGCAAAATTCCTAAGCGGCAAACCTAATTCAAGACGACGTGGCAATCCATCACTGTTTCTATTAGATTGCTTCGGGTACTCGCAATGACAGAAAGACACCGCGCAATGACACCCTCTCGCCTTGTTGTCATCTCGAGTGCTCCTGCTAAGCAGGAAATCGAGAGATCTATCCCCCTGTCATCGCGAGCCTACTGGCGTGGCGATCTAGATTGCCACGGAGTACCTTCGCAATGACAGAAAGACACCGCGCAATGACAATACTTCGGACATATTACAGAATTATTTACCGGACATTTTGCTGACTTGCAACAGTTTCTTTGCTACCTGACAATATTTTTCTAGAAAAAGATATGGTACAATATAATTAACAAAAAAAAGGGGGAATTTGTGAAAAATAAGATCTCAATCAATAAAGTGGTAGTCTCAGCAGTTATCATAGTGTCGGTTTTGTTTTTGGCGTTTGTTTTGGCTTTAATTATAAAGCCTGACTTTGTCTCGAGTATAACGCAGGGCGCGATAGGTGCGGGAAAGAATAGTCAACCGGGTTCAAGGTTTCCTCTGGAAGGCAGTGCGGATGATTCGACTGTGATTGTAAAGTAC
>JBDRAU010000083.1:0-7721 GCA_043823315.1 bacterium | reverse complement strand
TACATATCTCAAAACTAGATCAGAGAACATTCAGTTCAACTGGGGTATCGGAACTCCATTCAATACAGTAATTGATAAAGATAATTTCTCAGCTAGATGGGAAGGAGTGGTAGTACCCAAATATTCAGAGAACTATACCTTCAAGGTTGATTACAATGATGCTGCCCGACTGTGGATTGATGGCAGACAATATGTCAACGATTGGGTAGACCATGCAACCCAGCAGAGTAAGGAAGCCCAGATAACACTTCAAGCAGGCGTTCCAGTTACGATAAAATTGGAATACTATGAAGGAACAGGTATCGCTGATGTTCACCTCTACTGGAAGAGCCAGAGCCAACCAGTAGAAGCTATTCCAGTAGCTAGCTTAAAACATGATAAAGATTATCAGTGTGCGTCTAACTTAATTTCTCCAACACCTACACCTCCTGTGATTGATTCTCCTACGGTAATTCCAACTCTGATTTCTGTAACCCCAACCCCAACTCCAATACCATCTCCTCCTCCCTCGCCAACCCCTACTCCAACCCCAACACCTTCACCAATCCCAACTCCTTTGCCGAGTCCCTCTCCCTCGCCAACTTCCACTATCCTTCCACAAGAAGTCTCATATAATTTCCCCAAAGGATTCTCGACATTTGGCGTAAGGACCGATTTTTCGACAAGTCTGTTGACATCGCAGGGCGTCAATGTTTACAGGTATGACAATTCTTCTAACAGTTGGGCGGTTGCATCAGAGAAGCCATTTATCATAGAGCCATTCTACGGATATTACGCCTACAATCCATCGAACGCTAAATCAATATCGCTGCCATTTGCTCAAAGCACTATCAATTCACGCAGAGTATCAACGGGTTGGAATATGCTTTGGAGTCCTTTTGAAATGGCGCGGTCTGATATCGCCCTCACTATTGGTTCCTCGACAATCCCACTTAATGGCTGGATCACTCAGGGTAAAATAGAAGGCAAGGTTTACATTGTTGACGATTATGGGCAAAGAAATGCCTGCTTGTATTTCAGTTTGCTAGAAGATGTCAATCAGGTTTCCGATTGTTCGAACTCCGTGCTAAAGAAATCAAAAACTATTTTCGCTGATAAGGCCTTCTGGGTTTATGTAAAATAAGTTGATAAACACCTGAAAATATGCTAATCTTAGTCAAGAAAATTTTGAAAGGGGTGATACATATTGGCCAGAAGTGAAAATCCCGAAGTCGTAGTCAGAAAATTCTTTCGGGAGGTGCAGTTATCGGGTGTCTTAACAGAAGCTAAAAAGAGGCGTTTTCGTGAAAAAGAACCCAACAGAAGAAAACGAAGAGAGATTGCCAAGCGAAAATCCGTCAAAAACGAATTCAGGCGCGGATGGTAAAGCTCTTCTTAAGTTTGTTTTCTATGTGCTAATTATCGTTATCGTTATTCTGATCTTGTATTTTGTTACGAGATACAATCAGAAGACTTTTAATATTTTTTAATTCATCCCCACACCAATAATGCTAAACTATAAATATGACCTACGTTTACGTTTTAAAAAGTCTGGCAGACAGCAATTGCTATATTGGCTCGACTAAAGATTTGAAACATCGATTTCATATGCACAACAAAGGACAAGTTTATTCAACAAAAGATCGTACACCATTTGAGGTTGTGTATTATGAAGCATATAAATCAGAAGGTGATGCTAGAAAAAGAGAGCAAAATCTAAAAATCCGAAGCCGAGCTTTCGGGCAGCTAAAGATGAGAATCAAGGATAGTATTAAATAATTGGTGTGGGGATAAATGTCTAAAATAGATTGGTTAAGCGAAGAAATAATCAAAGAATACAAAGCTGGAAATAACGAAAGAAGAGTTGTTCTCCAGACTTTGAAAGCGGCCCTCCAAGCAAAAGAAAAAGAAAAACAGGGCTTGTCAGAAGAAGACGAAATGGCCGTTTTGAAATCTGAACTTAAAGCGCGCCAGCAGGCAAAAGCGGAGTACGAAAGCGGCCAGAGAGATGATCTAGTTAAAAAAATGGATTTTGAGATCAACGAGATTAGTTCGATGCTTCCGGAGCAAATGACCGACGAAGAGATCGAAAAAATCGTGCAGGAAGTCGTCTCGAAAACCTCCGATAAATCCTTCGATAACGTCATGAAAGAATCCATGATCGAACTCAAAGGCAAAGCTGACGGAGGGGCAGTTTCTCAAGTTGTAAAACGGGTACTCGCCCCGTTAGAGGCGAAATAATAATGTATTATTTAAAAACTAGTTTTTTAGCAAGCGGTAGGAGAACTATTAAAATTTTGGACCAAGTCGAAAACCGGCTCTAACGGGGTAAAGCTAATGGGTTATGAGATTTTAATTAAGAGCAGATCACAAAAAATTTCAACTCGACATATCGTTGAAGTGGCAATAAAACATCTCAAACTTCGCAAAGCCGAGGAGGGAACTCTTGAAGTTGAGCTAATATCTAAAGCCAAAATACAAAAAATTAATAAAAAGTTCAGAAAGATCAACAGTCCGACAGACGTCTTGAGTTTTCCTGTTGCTGAAGTTCCTGCGCCAAAACAAAAACCAAAGACAAAACTATATGGGACGATTTTTTTGTCTTGTGATATAATTAAATTGAACGCCGAGGAGTCGGATAAACTATTTATTCGGGAGTTTGATTTTATATTAGCTCACGGCATAGATCATCTCCTCGGAATTCATCACAAGTAGAGTTTGCGTATATAGTAGGAGAATTCAGGTGTTGTAATTCTAGAGTCAATCCTATGTCATCTCGAGGATAAGTCCCGTGTCATCCCGAGCGAAACGAAGCGGAGTCGAGGGATCTAAAAGAGATTTTTCCACAAAACACTAGGTTCGGGTTCCACCCCCAAACCGGGTCGAAATGACAAGGGAATCAATACTTACTTAAGGAGCGGTAAAAAGATGGGGCAAAACAAGGACAAAAATTCGATTGCAGCAATAGACGTCGGTACTTCTAAAACAATTGTTATCGTAGGGCAGGTTCAGGAGGGCATGATCCAAATTGTGGGAATTGGCAAAGCTTCCAATTCGGGCCTTCGCCGTGGCACGGTTTCCGATGTCGAGGAAACTGTAAGTTCAATTTCGGCGGCAATTGAAGAGGCGGAGAGATCGAGCGGTTTCGCGATCGAATCCTGTTATGCCGCTATCGGAGGAAATCAAATCATATCGGTTGACTCAAAGGGCATAGTGGCAATTTCTCGGGCAGATGGGGAAATAACTCCCCCTGATGTCGAGAGGGTTTTGGAAGCTGCTCAGTCGGTTGCTCTTCCACCAAATTTTGAAATCTTGCATACTATCGCCAAGTCTTATGCCGTTGACGGACAGACGGGCGTTAAGGATCCAATCGGTATGAGCGGGATTCGGCTCGAAGCAAATGCTCACATTGTCGGTGTTTCGATGCTGGCGATAAAAAATCTGACCAAAGCAATTACGCAAACGGGACTCGGAATCGACGGGATTGTTTTCTCACCTCTTGCCTCCGCCAAAGCATTTTTAAACAAACGCCAAATGGAAATGGGCGTTATTTTAGTTGACATCGGTGCCGCCTCGACCTCAATTGCGGTTTTTGAAGAGGGGACTCTGATTCACTCAAAAGTGATTCCGATCGGTTCAAACCACATCACGAACGACATTGCGATCGGTCTCAAGATTTCACTTGAAGCGGCTGAAAAACTCAAGACAGAAGTTGTGAATGTTGATGTTGCTTCGGTCAGGGAAAGTGAAAAAGTTGACTTGTCTAAATACGAGCGCCACGAAAAAGAAAAACCGACGCGGCGCTACATTTGTGAAATCGCCGAAGCGCGCATGAATGAGATTTTGTCTGCCATCAAACAAGAGCTTTCCGATATTGAACGCGACGAAATGCTTCCGGCCGGCGCGGTCTTGGTCGGTGGCGGATCGCGTCTTGAAGGGGCGATTCCCATGGCTAAAAAAGTCCTTGGCTTACCTGTTCAAGACGGCATTCCGGTCTACGAAGTTTCGGGCCTTATTGACAAGGTCGACGATCCGAGTTACGCTACCGCTGTTGGTCTGATGTTATGGGGGCTTGACGAAATGACTTCAAACGTGTCTAATAAGGGCAGAATGAATTTTAACTTTGGAAATGTTGGGGGGGCATTAGGAAAAGTTAAAGATATATTTAAAAACTTTTTACCATAAGGCGATTTGCGAGAGCTTTCGCGGGGTGGAACCGCGAAATTCCTAAGCGCAAATCTCCTCTTAGCCCTAACCAAATGAAGTATCGAGGGGTTCAAGGGAGAAACGAGACAAAACAATGATCAAGGAAGACCTGGAAACATTTGCAACGATACGAGTCGTCGGAGTGGGGGGGTCCGGGGGTAATTCCATAGAACGGATGATGAACGCTAAACTTCGCGGCGTTGAGTTTATAGTGTCGAACACAGATGCGCAGGCGCTCGTTAACAATCCCGCACCGGTGAAAATTCAAATCGGCAAAGAAACAACTCGTGGGCTGGGAGCCGGATCGAGCGTTGAAGTTGGTAAAAAATCGATTGAAGAAAACAAAGAAGAAATTTACGAAGCCCTTAAGGGATCGGACATGGTTTTTGTAACTTACGGAGCCGGCGGTGGAACCGGAACGGGAGCCGGCCCGACCGTTGCGGCAATTGCCAAAGAGCTCGGTGCTCTGACGGTTGGCATTGTCACCAAGCCATTTTCATTTGAAGGAATTCGCAGGAAAAAGGTTGCCGACGAGGGGATAGAAGAGCTTCGCGATAAAGTCGATACATTGATTGTTATTCCAAACGATCGGCTTTTGCAGGTGATCGATAAGAAGACCTCCCTCACTGATGCTTTTACGGTTGTTGACGATATTTTAAGACAAGGTGTTCAGGGCATTTCCGATTTGATAACGCTTCACGGTATTATCAATGTTGACTTTGCTGATGTCAAAACGATTATGGCTGACGCCGGTTCGGCGCTGATGGGAATCGGTCGCGGGACAGGAGACAATCGAGCCATCGAAGCAGCGCGAGCGGCAATTGACTCTCCGCTCCTCGAATTATCGATCGATGGAGCCAAGGGAATTTTATTTAATATTACCGGCGGACCGGACATGAGTATGTACGAAATCGATGAGGCCGCAAAAATTATTACCGAAGCTGCCGATCCTGATGCCAACATTATTTTTGGATCAATAGTTGACGAGTCAATGTCGGGCGAAGTCAAGATCACAGTTATCGCTACTGGCTTTGACGAGGGCGTAGAGCTTCGAAAACAACAAAGACCCAGTATATCGCAGCCGAGCGAAGAACAAAGCACAACATATGGTGGTAGCCTTGGCGGCTTCCAATCGCAAAAATCCTACACTCCGTTAGTTGAGCGCGATGAAGCTCCCCAGCCATCCATGGAAGAAGAGGCAGAATCAAGCGAAGACGAACTCGAAGTTCCTGCGTTTATAAGGAGAAAGCTAAAATAAATTTATAGTTCGAGCGAAGTCGAGAACCTCACTTGTCATTGCGCACCGACCCTCCTGTCATCTTACACTTCCGTGTCATCCTGAACTCGATTCAGGATCTGAATTGACACGCCAGTGTCATCCTCGAGCCGAAGCGAAAGCTTCGACATCGGGGATCTACGTCTGTCATCTTGAACAAACACAATTGTCATCCTGAACTGACAGTACCCTGTCATCCTGAACTCCCACCTGCAGAAGCTATCGCTTCAGCGATTTGCGGGCAGGTGTTTCAGGATCTAAATGTAAAGTTGTCATTCCGACCAACGTGGAGGAATCTAAAAAATAAAACAAAAAAAATCGCCTTCGGCGATTTTTTGGTATAATCCGAACTAGGCAGAGACTGTTCGCCTTTTGTCGGGGTTTAGACCTTGACGGAGAGTGCTTTTTCTGCTATATTTACACGTTGTATTCGTACAGCTTGACCCCATCGCGGGGCTGGCTAGGGACAACCGCTTGAGCGGCCCCGCGGATCTACAGATCCCTCCGTAGCCTACGAGGCGAAGGGGATGTACATTGAATGGAGGTGAGTAGAGTGACAAGAACTCTCAAGATTATACTTGTGGTGGGTGTCATTCTGACTGTGTTGGCGACAGGTGCTAGGGTCTGGATGTTGAAGAACCACTATCAGGTGATCTGGGGGCAGAGCATGTATGGCTCGATGACATACATTTCCGTAGTCCATTACGATAATGAAGTAAGCTTAAGTGAGGGGGACTTGGCGTGCTTTATGTCGCCACTAGGGGAACAATGTGTGAAGCACGTGCTGTCCGTGTCGACGGATGGTTACTGGTCTTGGATGATCGCAGACAATCGGGGGTGGAATGGTCAGGACTCGGCCGAATATGGCTGGGTTCCGAAGTCCAGCATTTTCGGCAAAGTCAATTGGCGCTGGCCCAACCGTCCCATCAAAAGGTGGCTCGTTCAGACGAAGAATGGGTATAACTACTATCCACAACTTGCTCTTCTGAATCACGAGGGACATTTCTTCGCCTGGCTTGCTTCCTGCTCGGATGATCGTGGGGGTGAGCTGCTTAACATCACTCGTGGCAGAGTAGTTTTCATCGGGAAAGACTATTCTGTGTTTTGGGATGAGTGCGGCATCCGCCGTCGTGTTTGCCCCGGGAACAGGTTCAGTATATCGCCGGACCTTAGTCTCATGGCCGTGATACGGTCGGCGGGACTGGCGGTTGTGGACTGTCGGACTGGAGAGGACGTTCTCTTCATCCGGCAAGGGGGATTTCCGACTTGGCTTGGTACAATACTTCACTATAAAGTGGAGGTAAACGAGCCGGGTAACTGGGTAATGAAGAAGATGAGGTTCGGGCCGGTCTCCGCAAGGAGCCGGCCTTTCTTTTTACCTGAAATCGTTATAAAATTAACATATGATTAAGACACTATCTGTGAAAAATTGGTGGGTAGTAGTCGGAATATTTGCTCTTTTGTTAATTTGTTACAGTTTATTTTACTTAATTATTGTGAACAAAAAAGATGGAAAGAATACCAAGCAGATACAAGCCGCAGTAGATAGCGTGTCTTTGAGCTCAGAAGCAAATTGGAATGAAGGTTCGGTTGATAATATCAAAACAAATGATCCGTCAGGAACTGTTAAGATCGATGATGTTCTCCTGGGGGATATTGTTGTTTCGGGTGCGGGTGACTCTTCTTATAATGGAACTTATATTGAGCAGATAGGAGCTTGGGTTACGTTGCCAAGCTATACAAATGGTACTAGGTGGTTACTTGACGGTGTTATGGGTCCTGGGTGGTGGCTTTGCCAGAATGACACTCCAAATCCTGACGATATCGATATACGTTATTATTCTACAGGTACGTCATTACCGGGGAATCCTTGGACTCAAACCAAAGCTGACTACATTCCGCCACCAACGGTTATAATGGATGTATCTGCCACCCACACCACTGGCGCCACCCAAATCGATGGCACAGAGAACTTCTGGAGCTGGGAGGGGTTTACGCCGACAGATTCAAAACCAGCCAATACTTCAATAACATATCGATATCGCACCTCCACTGATGGAGCTACCTGGACTAGTTGGGTATCTGATATCGGTTCAGTAACCTCACGAACAGGTGATGACTCTGACAGTCCAACTCTCTACCGTTACCTCCAAGTTGAAGCCACTCTTTCAAACACCGACGGCGCATCAACTCCCACCATCGACGCTTACGACATTGACTATCACACCGAAGTAAAACCCTCCAAACCCACCGCCCAAAC
>JBDRAU010000082.1:0-45309 GCA_043823315.1 bacterium | reverse complement strand
GTGAAGGAGATGTTTGGATTATCAACGCTCATTGCAATACCATTAAAATAACCTGAGCTTTTCCCCACTCCGATATAATCGGAGTTCGTCATTGCGCCTGTCACCGAAGCAGAATTTGTTTGGACTCCATTTACAAAACCTGCCAGGGTGCTTCCATCGTATGTGAGATCATACCGCTTCCAAGAACCCGTTGTTTGACTTGCTATAGTTATTTGATACGCGCTGCCTCCTATGATCATCATGCCACACACATTTCCGTTTTCTAAAAAGATAGAATTTTCTCTTGAATTGCCACCGACAAAGATTACTCGATTTGATGTCGTTTCTGCTTGATTTACATAGATAGAGAGATCCAATTGAGCTGATCCTGCCAGTATCCAAGCAGTTTGTACGCCTCCAGTATTAGTAAATGTCAATCCATTTGCAACTTTTCCTGTTGCACCAAAGGTAACCCCTGCATTTGCGGTACCGGTATGGGAATTAGAGGTAGAATCTAACACAGTAGTCGGTCCTGCATCCCCCATATGCCAAACCCCTGCATACCCGTTGCTCCACACCCCTGTTGCGTTTTGCTGATTGGTGGCGGAAGCATTGCCGTAGTACATAAAAATTGTCGTGTCGTAGGTGCGGGAGAGGGTCGGGATTTTGACCCAGAGAACTAAAGCACCGTTGGCGGAGGTGTAGGACTCGATCTCGTGTGAGAGTTTAGTTGTTTGGTCATCGGAAGTTATTAAGATGTCGTTGCCGTTTGCTTGAGCTTTGGAGGCAAGGTCGGAGTCGGTTGTTAAGTTAATGAGAACCGGAAAGTCAGTCTGGTCGGTATTTGGAACTTTGGTGTGGTCAATGACTATTTTTTTGCGATAGTTCCAAGTGCCACCGGTCTGGTACCAGGCAGTTCTCGGATTCGGCATCATCTTCATCTCATCCGAGGTGGTGTTTAAGTTATTATTCGTCCCCTGATCCCAGTCAGCGGTGGAGGATTTGGTAGTGTTGACTTGGCTTGAGGCGATAGAGGCATTGGGAGTAAGGGTGGCGATAAGGGTGATGGCAATCAAGACAATCAAAGATAATTGTCTTGTAATTTTCAGTTCACAATTTTTGCTTCGACTTCGCTCAGCACCACAGGCAATTTTCAATAAATTTATCATTGATTTAATTTTCAAACACACACCAAACCACAGATTGCTTCGCATTAGCTCGCAATGACAAACCAACCGCGCAATGACACCACACCTTGTTGTCATTGCGAGGAGCCGTATTCGGCGACGTGGCAATCTGTGTGTCATCCTGCGGTTTGCGAGAGCTTTTGCGAGGTGGAATCGCAAAATTCCTAAGCGGCAAACCTGATCTATCCATAAGGATCCCTGGTCTTCGACTCCGAGGTCGCTCAGACTCGAGGAGCGAATGCCAGAGCTCGCATACGCGAGAGATTCTTCGCGTTGCTCAGAATGACACGGGGAGGGTGCGGGATGACACGGAGCAGATTGCTTCGCAGAGCTCGCAATGACAACAAAATTCCGCGCAATGACACCACACCTTGTTGTCATCGCGAGGCTACTGCCGTGGCGATCTAGGTTGTGAGATTGCCGCGCCGGAGTACCGGCTCGCAATGACAGAAAAAAAGCATACTGTGACGAAGAAAAAGCTCGCAATGACAAGAATAAACCGCGGGATGACACCACCAAAAACCGCACATAAAACCACACCAAACTAAACATTTGGGCGGGATATCGAAAAATTTTAGAGACTTTTACCCTCAATACCCTCCTTAACTACTTCAATTATAAAGCAAGAAAAACACGAGTGCAAGAGTGTGGCGAATCTACTGACATATGCTAACATATTGGACTTTTGAGAGCCGATATAGTTATTTACACGATATAAGAGTGGTGGTAGCTTATTCCCCTTTGTCGTATTTCTCGACAAACTTCTTGATCTCTTCTATATTCTCTAGAACTAATTTCGCTTTTTTGACACCGAACTGAAATGGATACTGATCGTCCTCTCTATTCTTTATCACGATCATCTTATTCCCCTTGAATTCCGATTCTTCTACGATTGACATAATATACCCTCCTTATGTTTATAAAGGTATTTTACCAGAATTTTATCAAAAGTTTAATTTGACGATAATGCAGTTGATAGTTTAATATTGTCTGTGTATACTCAAGAGGTAAAAATAACGTAGGAGATCACATGGCAGAAGAAAAGACGACTGGACGTTGCATGAGATGCAAGGACACTCGAGAAATGAAGGATATCGAAGTGTCAACTATGAAAAACGGTGGACGCATGGCCAAGGGTGAGTGCACAACTTGCGGCTGCAAAATGTGTAAGATTCTTCCTAAGAAAAAAGCCGAAGAAGAATAAATCGAGTAAAAATACAAAAAACGCCCGACTAACTGAAGGGCGTTTTTTGTTTTGAATAATTAAATTATTCGGCTGCTGGCGCGTCTGTTGCTTCTGCTTCTTCAGCTGGTGCTGATGCATCTGCTCTAGACACGTTCGTGGCATTGTCGCCTTTGTCGCTACCGGTAATTTCGAATTGGACTTTGTCGCCCTCTTTCAATTCTTCGAAAGTTACGCCCTTAAGCTCGTTGGAATGAAAGAATAAATCCTTGTCATTTCCTTCGATAGCTATGAAACCGAATCCACGATCAGTCAAACGTTTGATTGTTCCTGTTTGCATAATATATATCTCTTAATTTACTACTTTTACATTTAGACTTTTTTAAAAAAATAGTTCGACTACGCTACTTGTTTAATACTAAAATGTAACTTTATTATAGCACATTGTTTAACGTTTGTCACTAGATAATCAAAAACACCAACATATTTTTCATATTATTAGATTTATTTAATCAGGAGGAACCTACACGTAGGAATCACACAGTCTATTAACAAACCCATTAACCGACATGACTTACCTATCTTGACAATGATATTCTTCTTTGCCCCATATTCTGGAGTGATTAAGTCCCATCTATTGAGTATTTGCTTAAATCCAAGATTATTGGCAATTTTTCTAACTTTTCTGGGCGAATACCAATTGATGGCTGGGGTTTTTGTATAATTTACTAAAGCAGGGTGCTTTTTGGATGCCCAAAGGATTATGGATTTTTTTAGTTTATCCGGATACCAACTAAAGAAAGGAAAGAGCCTTATTTCGCCCTGGTAGAGGCAAAGCGTTGAGGCAGAGGTGAAATAAAAAGCCCCACCAGGTTTCAGAGACTTAAAAACCTTATCAAAAACCTTTCGATCATTGCTTACATGCTCCATAACGCTTGTCGCAATAATTAGATCATATTCGTTCGGTCTTAGATTAGTGTTTTCGGCAGATTCACACTTAATATCAACTATCATATTTAATTTGCTGGATAATTTTTTTAAAACTTCTGTTGCTTCGCGAAATGGTTCAATTCCGCTAACGTCCTTGTATCCAAGTCCTTTCAGGGCAAATATAGTCATTCCTTGCGCTGCACCTATCTCGAGTATTTTGGAATTAGGATTTATGTCAATTTTTGTCTTGATTGCTCCGATCATTCGCTTAACTGACCTTATATGATTCGGATAATTTTCAAGACACCATTCTAGAGTTCTCTTTTCAGAAGCCATTCCTTTTTTAAAGCTAATACACATATTATTCGATTTTTATTGATTCACCTAGTTTAAATCCTGATACTCTTGTTCTAACCAAATCAGAGAGATATCCGCCTGTTTTAAGTTTAATGCCGATGTCGTTTGCGAGAGTTCGAATGTAAGTTCCGCTTGAACATATTACTCTAATTTTCAGTATCGGGTATTTATAGCTTATGAGTTCGATTTTCCTGATTTCGATTTCTCTTTCCTTGAGTTCTACCTTTTCTCCGCGTCTTGCAAGTTTGTAAGCAGGTTGGCCCTTAATTTTTAAGGCACTAAACTGTGACGGGATTTGCTTTACTTTGCCAGTAAATTCATTTAGGACTTTCTCGACACTTGCTCGGTTTGGAACTTTATCGACATCAAAATTTGTTTTTTCACCTTCTTCATCCTGAGTGGTGCTGGTTTGACCTAGCTTTATGGTTGCTTCGTACTCTTTTTCACCGCGTGATATCTCATCAAGCTGTTTGGTAAATTCACGACCAATCGCCACGATCAATACTCCCGAGGCTAAAGGATCGAGCGTACCACCGTGCCCGATTTTCTTATCGGCTGCATCTCTTTTGATTTGACGAATTATGTCATAAGAGGTTGGGCCTTTGGGTTTGTAGATGTTGTACACCCCCATACCAAAACCGATTGATTTTGGTTTGAAATTGTTTGTTTTACTTTTGGTGTGGGGGTAAATTCCTTGGTCAAGCATAAATTTATTGTATCATTTTCGTTGCTTAAACAAACAAGTAGAAAATATGACTAATTGACGGTCGTCAATTAGTCATATTGTTTTGCTCGAGAAACAATTGAGATATTTAATTTAAAAGAAAATTTTGAATTTATTCTTCGAGCAAGTCCCCGTTATAAAAACGGGGTAAACTCCGGAGAGTCGAGAAGTTCCAAAAGCCGGAGCTCACGATTTAGTGTGCTGGAACAAGCTCCCTCCTTCGCTCTTCGAGCTACGGCAGGGCAAGAAAATCTGGGCTCCATAGATTGCTTCGGATTACCTCGCAATGACAATAAGCAAGCTGAAGTTTGAGCTCCATAGATTGCTTCGGATTAAGCGCATTAGGTTTGGGTTCCGCCCCCAAACCGCGCAATGACGATAAACAAACTGAAGCTTGAGCTCCGAATTAGATTGCCGCGTGTGTACACTCCCGCCAAAGGTGGGCAGGCGCAATGACAATGTTGACTAAATAGCACTAACCAGAAATATTACAAAGAATCCGATCGCAAGAATTAGATTTAAAATAATGCCTAGGACAACAGACAAAAGGCCACCCGAGGCGGCTTTTAGAGCTTTGCGCTCATCTTTTTTAGAAATTAACTCACTTGCGAATATTCCTGCAAAAAGGCCAATAATAGCTCCAAATGGTGGAAATATGATAAGTCCGACCAGCATTGCTACAAACCCGATAAGCATGGACCTTCTACTTGCGCCAAAAAACTTTGATCCCAAAACTCCGCTCAGATGGTCTATTAAAAAAGAGATGGCAGTGATCAAAGCAAAAACTCCGATTGCCCAAAGCGAGAGAGGTTTTACAAAAAAGTGAAAAACGAGGGCCACTACAAACATCAGGGGAAGTCCCGGAAGTACGGGAAGGACAACACCTATAATTCCGATAAGCATCAGAACAATTGCACCAACTAAATAATAGATCACTTCTTCTTGGTCTTTATCGAGGTCGAAGAATTGTTTTTTAAAGTAGGAAAGGCAATAATTTCCTTGATTGAATGCTGGTCTGTCAAAATCATTGCGATTCTCTCAATCCCCATTCCCCATCCGGCCGTTGGCGGCATACCATACTTCAGGGCTTCTACATATTCATTATCCATCATGTTGGACTCATCCCATCCTGCTTTGGACAATTTAACTTGCTCTTTAAACTTTTCCTCTTGTACTTTAGGATCATTTTGTTCTGAATATGCTTTAAGAATTTCAAATCCCCCGCCACAGACAAGTTGAAAAGTTTGAGATTTTTGCGGTTCGTCCTCTTTGGCTTTAGCAAGCGGGACAAGTACGAGTGGATGATCTATTACAAAAGTTGGCTGTATTATTTTGGGCCGAGATACTTTTTTGTAAAGCTCATCTACAAGTTTGGGCCAAACCTTTATATTTTTAAGATCAATATCTATTTTCTTCTTTTGTACTTCTCCTTTAAGTTTGTCGAAAGTTGGGTATTTATAAATGTTTATTCCACAATCCTTTTCGATAAGTGCATCGAAGGTAATGCGTGGATAGGGAGGAGCGAAATTAAGTTCTTCTTTTTGATATATTACCTTAAGCGATCCCTTCACTTCCACGACCAAATTGCTTGTTAATTCTTCGGTAAACTTCATCAGACCTTCGTAATCCTGGTATGCCCAGTAAAATTCGATAGAGGTAAATTCTGGATTGTGCATGTGCGAAACTCCTTCGTTTCTGAATTGGCGCCCAATTTCAAAAACCTTCTCGAATCCCCCAACGATTAACCGCTTTAGAAATAGTTCAGGTGCAATCCTAAGATACATGTCCTGTTTCAAGATGTTGTATTTAGTGATAAATGGTTTGGCTGATGCACCACCGGGAATGGCTTGTAGGATCGGTGTTTCTACCTCTAGAAAACCATTTTCCTGCATGAAGGATCTCAGAGTACCAATTATCTTCGATCTTGTCTCGATATTTTTTTTGACATCAGGATTCATTATAAGATCGAGATATCTTTTGCGGTATCGGATTTCGGTATCTTTTAGTCCATACCACTTATCGGGTACGGGAAGGAGCGACTTGGATAAAATCGCGTAGTCCTTGGCGGCAATAGTCAGTTCCCCTGTCTTTGTTTTAAATACTCCTCCGCGCGCTTCGATGTAATCCCCTACTTCGACATTCTTTAGAAAAGTATATTTTTCCTCTCCGATTGTGTCGAGTTTGAAGTAAACCTGGATCAGATCACTTTCATCCTGAAGATCTATAAATGTAGATTTGCCGTGAGAACGAACGGAAACGATTTTACCTGCAACAATCAGATTATCATCTTTGGATTTTTTGGCTTTTTGAATCGAGGTATTGCGGTTGGTTTTGGAGGGATACGGATTTATTCCAGATTTAATAATAGCATCAAGCTTGTCCTGCCTCGATTCCCGCTCTTTTTTATTTTCCATAGGTTTATTGTATCAAAAAAATAGGCGTATTATTGGTGGACCATGCCGGATTCGAACCGGCGACCTCATCAATGCGAATGATGCGCTCTACCAACTGAGCTAATGGCCCATATTGTCAAGACCGCAATTTCAAGCTAGAATGATTATGGCTTCAAAAGCCATTTTATATTTAAAGGAGAAGATAATCAAGAGATGCAGATAGTTTTGTCAGAAGTTAATCATAAGAAAATTTTAGATAAGGCAATCAAGGTACTCGCTAGCGGTGGCATCGTCGTTTACCCTTCGGATACAGTTTATGGAGTTGCTGTCGATGGGACAAACGCAGAAGCCATAACGCGACTAGAAGACATCAAGGGTCGCAGGTCCGATCAAAAATTCTCATATAATTTTGCTGATTTAAATATGGTGAAAAAATATATCGAGTTATCCGAGAATCAAGAGAAAATATTGGAGAAATATCTTCCTGGACCATTTACTTTCATAATTTCAGACGATGCATCGGTACGAATTCCCAAAAATACAATAATAACGGAAATTACAGGGGCTTTTGGAAAACCAACTACCGCCACCTCAGCAAATTTAACCGGAACAAATCCAGCCACAAGTATAAAAAACCTTCACGCCAAGATTTACCTTAAGGCGGATTTAATTATAGAACACCCATCCTTTAAACCCCGAAAACCTTCTACCGTTGTTGACATTAGAACTAACGAACCTAGGGTTATTCGCGCAGGGGAACTTCCATTTCCCTAATAATCTTGCTAAAATAACAGGTGCGGGGATGTGCTGGAACTGGTATACAGGATGGTCTCAAAAACCATTGGGCGTTAGTCCATGAGAGTTCGAATCTCTCCATCCCCACCAAACCTTTTAATTAGCATAGACTAAATAATTTAGTTCGAATCTAACCAGTCAAGAGCTGGTTTTTTGTTGACACTTTTTGGCTGTTGCAAGTCAGCAGAATGTCCGAAGTGTTGTCATCGCGAGCATAGAGAAGCAATCTAATATAAACAGTGAGGGATTGCCGCGGAGTAATAGCATTAGGTTTGCGCTCCACTCGCAAACCGCGCAATGACAACTCCCCTTTGTCATCGCGAGCCTACTGGCGCGGCGATCTGAACAGATTGCTTCGAGGAAACATTAGGTTTTGGTTCCGCCCCAAAACCGCGCAATGACAAACCAACCGCGCAATGACACCTTCCCTTTGTCATCGCGAGTCCTACTGGGTGTGGCAATCCAGATTGTTCCCGCCTGCAAAAGTTATGCTTTAAGCATTGCCTGCCCGAAGTTGCTGCAACGCTGCAGGCGGGCGGGCAGGTTGGAGTACCGCGCAATGACGTTTTATAAAGTTATGTATCCTCCTTTTACAGAGGATACATTAGGGAAGAATAAGGGTAATTTTTCAGACGATAATTGGTACGCTAATGCTTTCAAACAGTTGACATTAGCGAAAATTTGTAGTATATTGAAATTACTTACCCGACGTGATGAGCGTCGGGTCTTTCTATACATGCAAAACTTTAACATCCTCATCTATATCAATAATCTGCAAGTATTTTGGCTTTTTCTTAAATAGAGGCAATGCCTTTTTGACAAAATACTTCTGATAATCTAATACAATACGCTTGTTGGTTTTAAAAGACATTCCGTAAGGGAAACGTGAAGAAAAAGCCATCAATAAATAAGAATGTTTTCATATTAGTATAATAACATTTTCACGCTATTTGAAAAGCCCAGTAACTGGTTCAAAAAGCAACAGGCCCAGTTACTCTACCAAAAATAATATTTACTTTTGGGTAAGTATTTTTTTTATTTAAATAAATTTTCAACCTTAAAATCATCGAGATGGAGTTCCGGTTTGGCAATTAACTCAATTTTGTCGATTTTATTTACGTAACTATAAATTAGCGTATCCTTCAGATCCATAATTGACAATGGATTCGTTGTCATAGTTTTGAGCTCGGGCACATTTTCGTAGTTAGGATTCTTTTCAAACCCGTCTGTTTTTAGATAATAAGCCGCACCTCTCTTTTTTTCGTAATCGCCATATACCGAGGAGAAACTTGATTCCACCCAGTTAGCCATAACTAGCGGTTCGTCAAGTTCGTTGATAGTGACATGTCCGTAGTTCAAGGGCATTATGATTGCCTCGCCGGGCTTAACTCTTGAAATAATCACATCGCTGATCGACCCGTCCTTTTCGTGCTTTTGCATTAGATAGGTCGCTTGACCTGAAATCACATAGTAGAGCTCGGGATATTCAACGCCAGTTCCGGGTTTCTCGGGATGGTAGTGTCCTGAGGTTTTAATGAATTCTTCCCCAAGACTGTTCCGAGGAATAACTGTTAAGTCAAAGCGTTGTTTATTTTCGACTAGCTTTGCTTCGTCTTCTTGTTTGTGAACATTGCGATACATAAAATATGCTGGAGCGTTATCAAGTTTAAGGTTTTCATCGGCAGCGACAACGGATAGATCTGCCATGCTTCTAATAGATTCTCCATCGAATTTGACATCTGCGCCAAATTCAAGACGATTCTCCTTGTTGAGCGTGACCGATAGTCCTATTTTTTCACTTAAATCTATATTCACTTTTCCTCCACTAATAAAACCATCTTTTATTATAACTCCAACTCAATATTATTTTATTTAGTAATAACTATCAACCCCAACACCTTCATTTAAATATCGTATTTGTATATATACAGTAGTTTACAACAGAGCCGTCCTCGGATAAGATAAAGACAAACCTTTATATATAAATACGTCCTTGAAGGAGGGATAATCAATAAGGTAGCTTTGTTGATATTGGATGGTTTTGGTATAACCCCAGAAGTTACGGGAAATGCTGTTTTGAACGCTAAAACTCCGAATATTGATTTGATGGTAGAAAATTTCCCTAATTGCTTGCTAAAAGCTTCAGCCGAGGAGGTTGGGTTGCCGTGGGGTGAATTTGGAAGTTCAGAAGTCGGACACACAACAATTGGAATGGGAAGAATTGTTCTGCAAGACTTACCGCAGATAACTAAATCGATAACCGACGGCTCTATTGCAAAGAAGTCTAAATTGATAAAAATACTCAATTTAGTAGATCATGGCTCAAAAGTACATCTGCTTTTTCTGATGTCGAATGGAGGCGTGCATGGTCACATCAAACACCTATTGGGACTCGTAAAAATAATTAAAAGCCTTCGACCAAAGGCAGAGATCGTTTTGCACATTATTTGCGATGGAAGAGATGTCGGAGAAAAATCTGCTAATTTGTTTCTCGATCAAATAAAAAAAGAGGTTGGAAAACTGATAACTTTCGGCTCAATCATGGGGCGCTTCTACGCTATGGACAGGGATAAAAATTGGGACAGAACCCAAGCAGCCTATGATGCCATTACAAGAAAGGAAAACTCCATCGTAAAACCAGAAGATATTATTGCTGATAGTTACAAGACAGGAAAAACAGACGAATTCTTTGACCCTGTGTCATTAGGGGGAAAGGTTTTCGATCCCGTAAAAGATGTAATGATTTTTACGAACTACCGTTCCGACAGGGCAGTACAAATTACAAGAGCATTTGTCGATAAATCCCTGAAAGAAATTAAACGGACAAGTCTTTGTCAAAACTTTTTTTCGATGACGACATACGATGACAACCTCGGGCTGAACGTACTTTTTTCAAATATAGAACTTAATAATCCCGAGACTAACTCACTAACACTTCCCATAAGCGAAATAATCTCGAAAAATTCTCTCAGTCAACTTCACATTGCTGAAACCGAGAAGTTTGCACACATAACCTATTTCTTCTCTGGAGGAAATCGAACAAAGTTTCATCTAGAAGAGGATATTTTAATTCCAAGCAAAAAATTAGCCAGTTACGATGTTTTTCCACAAATGAGAGTAATAGAAATCTCAAACGAAATAATTAAAGCATCAAGCAAGGGATATAATTTTATCGCTGCTAATTTTGCTAACGGTGACATGGTCGGACATTCTGGAAATTTTGAGGCAACGAAAAAGGCCTTGACCATCTTGGACAATTCCCTGGGTAAGTGCGTTGGGGCGCTTCTACATAACGATTATGATGTTTTTATTACATCCGACCATGGTAATTGTGATGAGATGGTAGATTTTGCATCGGGCAAACCAAACAAGGAACACTCTTTGAGTCCTGTCCCATTTATTAACTGCAGTTTAAAAAGGAAAAAGAAACTCATCAATAAAGAGCACTTTTTTAACCAAGATCCGATTGGGATTTTGGCTGATATTGCACCAACAGTCCTAGATTCTTTGGGTATTAGTAAGCCGAAGGAAATGACAGGCATAAATTTAAAATCGATGATGAGCTAAATGAAAAAACTAGCATTAATTATTTTGGATGGCTGGGGAGTGGCTGCTAGCTGGGGGGGTAATGCTGTCTCAACTGCAAGACCGGCAAATTTTTATAAATTGCTTCGTACATACCCCAACACTACCGTGGAGGCATCGGGTACATTTGTGGGATTACCCGGAGATGAGGTAGGTAATTCAGAGGTCGGACATATGAATCTGGGATCGGGAAACATAATTGAACAAGCTGTTTCCGTAATCAATAAATCCATAGAGGATGGAGATTTTTTTAAAAATAAAGTCTTAATTGAAGCAATCCAGGGATCTAAACAAAAAGGAACTAATTTGCACTTACTTGGTATTCTCTCGGATGCAAGTATCCACGCTAATATTAATCATCTTTTAGCTCTGATTAAATTAAGCTGCGAACTAAAACATCAAAAGGTTTTCCTTCATCTATTTACAGACGGGAGAGATAATGCGCCATATCATGGGCTCGACTTGATTAATGAGGTTGAAAAAGCCTGTAACAAGAACGGCTGTGGCAAAATAGCTACAATAATGGGTAGGGTTATGCTTGACCGAAAAGGAAATTGGCTAAGAACATTAGCGGCTTACAACGCCTTACTGTTTGGCACAGGAAGGAAGTCCACAAACGCCCTTTCCGCAATGTCTCAAGCATATAGAGAGGGTGAAACAGACGAATATTTATCTCCGATAATAATTAACAATACAGCTCGATTCCAAGACGATGACACGTTAATATTTTTCAATTTCAGATCTGATCGCACTAGACAAATGACGCAAGCGCTGATGAGCAATAACTTCAATAGATTCAAAAGAAACAAGACTGTAAAGTTAAATTTAATAACATTTATTCCCTATGGAATCGAAAAAGAACTAAACATTCCATCTAAGTCTGTCTTCGCTCCAAAACCGATCGACAATACTATTGGAGGTTTTTATGCGATTAATAATTTAAAGCAATTTCATATTGCGGAAACTGAGAAATTTGCTCATGTTACTTTTTTTATTAATGGCAATAGACAGTCACCGTATAAACTTGAGGATAGATTGTTAATACCATCCCCTTCTGTTGCTTCTTATGCGCAGAAACCGCAGATGTCTGCAGAGGGAGTAAAAAATGCTTTAGTTTCACATATTAAGAATTCTGATTATCACTTTTATATCTGCAACTTTGCAAACGGTGACATGGTGGGACACACCGGAGACTTCAGGGCAGCATTAGCTGCGGTATCAACCATAGACGCTCTCTTAAAAGAGCTGGCGCAGGTTTGTCTGGATACTCAGACTACCTTGGTTATTACTGCCGATCATGGCAACGTGGAACAAATGGTGAACCCCGTTTATGGCGGAATTGATACAGAACATACTAATAATCCGGTTCCCTTCATAATCGTTGATCAAGACAAGTCAATTAGAATTAAAAATGGTGGCAGATTAAGTAATGTGGCTTCGACTTGTTTAAAATTATCGGGATTTGAAAGCCCAAAATATTTTGATGAATCTTTAATTTGAAAAATCGTTGAAAAACAGGAGTAGTTGTGGTAAAATCTGTTACTAGTTGATGGGCTCGTAGCCCCGACGTGAATACAGATAACAATCGTAAAATAAATATGTTTGGGCTCGTAGCTCAGCGGTAGAGCATCTGCATGGCATGCAGGAGGTCGCTGGTTCAAATCCAGTCGGGTCCACCAGAAATTTCCGACAGGCAGTTTACTGCCTGGCAGAAATTTAGTTGGGGCAGATGTATTTGAAGCCGGAGGCGCGACGGCGCCGAGGCCGGCCGGAGAGCCGAGCTAGCAAGCGAGGACTCGATGGCAAATCCAGTCGAAAAAAAATGTATATTTAGACAATGAAATACAATCACAAAAAAATAGAGAACGAAATTCAAAGGTTTTGGAAAGATAATAAAACTTTTGAGTGTAATTTAGATAAAGACAAAGAGAAATATTATATTTTAGATATGTTTCCCTACCCTTCCGGAGAAGGTCTCCATGTCGGCCATGCAAAGGGCTACAGTGCCTCCGATGCTATAGCTCATTATATGAGGTTGAAGGGTTATAATGTTTTACATCCAATGGGATGGGACGCTTTTGGACTACCGGCTGAAAACTATGCGATCAAGGTCAAAAAGAATCCACAGGAAGTCGTCAAGACAAATATAAAAAATTTTAAGGAGCAATTAAAGTCACTTGGTTATTCGTATGATTGGTCGCGAGAAATTGACACAACTGACCCACAATATTACAAGTGGACACAATGGATTTTTCTAAAATTGTTTGAAAAAGGCTTGGCTTATCAAGACGATATTGAAATAAATTTTTGTCCTTCATGTAAAACCGGTCTCGCCAATGAAGAGGTTCAAAGTGGTGAATGCGTGAGGTGCCATACGCGTGCGGAGAGGAAAAAACTCAAACAGTGGGTATTAAAAATTACCGAATATGCCGACCGGCTTTTGGATGATATTGACGAACTGGACTGGCCCGAAGCAATCAAAGAGATGCAGAGAAACTGGATAGGTCGCAGTGAAGGAAGTAATATTCGTTTTGATGTCATTGCGAGCGCCATGCCTGCCGGCAGGCAGGAAGCAAAGCAATCTTGTGAAGGGATTGCCGCGTCGCCTGATTGTCATCAGCCTCCTCGCAATGACAATGCGGGTAGCATTGAGGTTTACACTACCCGTGCCGATACTTTATTTGGCTGTACCTATGTTGTCCTTGCGCCAGAGCATAAATTAGTTAAATCATTACAAGATAAGATCTCAAATTATAGCGAAGTCGAAGAATACATTGAGAAAATCAAGAACAAATCTGATCTTGAAAGAGCCGAGCTTGAGAAGGAAAAAACTGGGGTCAAGCTTGAAGGAGTTATGGCTATCAACCCAATCAACGGTAATGAAATAAAAATCTGGATTGCCGATTACGTTTTAGAATCTTATGGTACGGGCGCCGTAATGGCAGTTCCTGCGCATGACGACAGAGATTATAAATTTGCCAAAAAATACAATATCGAAATAATTGAAGTAATTCAAAGTGCAAAAATCAAAGATCAAAATAACAATTTAAAATTAAAAGATCCGGAAGAAGCATTTATCGATTACGGTGTTTTGATTAATTCCGAAGAATTTGATGGGCTGACTTCCGAAGATGCCAAAAAGAAAATTACTGAAAAACTTATTGATAATGGTCACGGAAAATTTGCGATAAATTACAAACTCCGCGACTGGGTGTTTTCGAGACAAAGGTATTGGGGTGAACCGATCCCGATCGTGCACTGCGAAAAATGCGGAGTGGTTCCTCTTGACGAAAAAGATTTGCCATTAGAGCTTCCTGAGATCGAAAGTTACGAGCCAACCGGGGATGGAGAATCTCCTTTGGCCAAAATTGATAGTTGGGTCAATACAAAGTGCCCAAACTGTAGTGGACCGGCAAAAAGAGAAACTGACACTATGCCTAACTGGGCAGGTTCCTCTTGGTACTACCTTAGATTTACCGACCCAAAAAATAACAATGAGCTGATTTCTGAAAATGCCGATAAATACTTCTTGCCCGTAGATTTTTATATTGGTGGAGCAGAACACGCGGTTTTACACCTGCTGTACGCCAGATTTTGGCATAAATTCCTCTTTGATATAAAGGCAGTTAAAAGTGTGGAGCCATTCAAAAAACTCAGGAATGTTGGCTTGATACTGGGTCCCGATAATCAAAAGATGTCTAAGTCCAAGGGAAACGTAGTAAACCCCGATGGGTTAGTTGATGAGTACGGTGCTGATGCCTTGAGGATGTACGAGCTATTTATTGGCCCATTTGATCAAAGTGCTACTTGGAATACTAAGGGTATAAAAGGAACAAGAAAGTTTTTAGAAAAAATTTATAGTAACTTTAAACCACAAAAAAGCAATTCATCTGCCGATCTTCAAGGGCTGACAAATAACATAACAGAGAAAATTGAAAAGAACTTATTCAACACCGGTGTATCTGATCTGATGAAGTTTTCAAACGATAACGACATCAGCAAACTGGGTAAATCGCAGTGGAATGAATTTCTTACGCTTCTCACGCCCTTTGCGCCCCACATGAGTGAGTCTTTGTTTTTGCAATTAAATGAAAAATCCATCTTTCATAGTAGTTGGCCTGAAGTTAGGGTTGTTTCAAAAATTCCAATATATTCTGTCCAAATAAATGGAAAATTCAGAGCTTTGCTTAACTTCGAAGGGGAAGAAGAAAATATCGTAGGAGAGGCAAAAAAACTCGATAATATAAAGAAACACTTAGTTGGCAGAACAATTAAAAAAACGATTTTTGTAAAGGGCAAAATAGTAAACTTTGTAGTATAAAACTAATAATCATCCCGTAAAAAGGACTTTCCGCTGATGGCGCAGCCAAACGGAAGGAAAGGTAAATATGGCAGAACCAAAAAAAAGAATGACATCGACGAGGTCCGGAAACAGACAAAGTAAGGATGCGCTTCGCGAAAAAACTCTCATTGTCTGTACGAACTGCAAAAATAAGACAATCCCGCACAAGGTATGCTTCAATTGTGGGTTCTACAAAGGTAAAAAAGTAGTCGATATCAAATCAGATATAATTAAGAAGAAAAAAGTGGAAGAGCAACTCAAAGAAGACAAAGACAATGAATAGGCACTACGCCCGAGTAATAACGCTCCAATCGCTTTATGAATCAGACTTCAGGCATGACGCGAAAATTTCAGTCTTATTCGAGCGACATATTAAAAATATCAACGAAGACCCCGAAAACAGTGACTTTGGTAAGAAGCTGGCTCAAAAAACACACGATAAACAATCAGATTTAGATAAGGACATAGAAAAATATGCTCCAGATTGGCCAATTAACCAGGTTGCAATTATCGATAGAAATATATTAAGAATGGCAATTTGTGAGCTATACGAGTTCGATACACCCCCTAAAGTAGTCATAAATGAGGCAATAGAATTAGCTAAATCCTTCGGATCGGAAACGTCTTCAAAGTTTGTTAATGGTGTACTTGGCTCGGTTTATAGGAATTGTGATAAATACCAAAGCGAGGATAAATAAAATGAACAAAGAAATAATGACAAAGCTAGAGGGACTTGAGAAAGAGATGGGAATCGATTTTAAAAACAAGCAGCTCCTAAATAAAGCTTTTGTTCATCGATCATTTCTTAATGAAAACAATACTGCAAACGAAAGCAATGAAAGGTTAGAGTTTCTCGGAGATGCTGTTTTGGAACTTATTATCACTGAATTCTTGTATGAAAAATACAAGAAAAACGAAGGTGAACTTACTGCAATTAGAAGCGCCCTAGTAAGAGGAAAGAATCTCTCCGATATAGCTGACACACTTGGTTTGTATGATTATCTACTTCTTTCGATTGGAGAAAAAAAATCCTCGCAAAAAGCAAAGAGTTTAATACTTGCCAATACTCTCGAGGCTTTGATAGGGGCAATTTACCTTGATCAGGGGTATGAAACAGCAAAACAATTTATAATTGAAAATGTTGCTAGCAATGTTGATACGGTGCTTAGGGAGAGGTTATATATCGATTCTAAGAGTGAGCTTCAAGAAAAGGTTCAGGAAATCCACAAGCTGACCCCGCACTATAAAGTCATAAAAGAAAAAGGTCCTGATCACAATAAGAATTTTACCAGCGGAGTCTTTGTTGGTGAGGACTTAGTCACAGAAGGTGAAGGAAGTTCAAAGAATTTGGCGGAACAGGACGCTGCGACTAAGGCATTAGTTAAACTTTTTGGGTAAGCAATCTTTTGACCTTTCTGTACGATATTCCAGCTCTAAATTGAGGCCAGTCGCTTGGGAATAGTTCAATAGGTAGTTTCGGCTGTGATTTTAGTATAAGAGCGTATTCAAAAATTATCTTTTTAACTTCGAAAGAGTCTCTTATACGCTGCTTTAGGAAAATTTCGGCTTTGTTAATAAATTGATATATATCTTGCTTTGATGAATCAAAATTCCAAAGAGTTTGAAGTTCTTCTTTGGTTATGCCCGTTGAAATCTCGTTTGACTCTATGATTAGTATTTTTTTGAAAATTCCTGACTTTTTAGAAAAGATCGTTAATCCACTGCTTATATCAAGTGGCGATATCCATAATCCATTAAAAACCATCTTAGCTCCTTTTTCTTCTAGAAACCTTCTAAGTTTATCCCTTAAGGATCGTTTTGGCTCTGGAATTGAAAAAGAAACAAATCTCCATTTTCCGTCCCAATGGATAGTCTTTTCGTGAAGATAGTCTAGCGTGTTATTTAACAGATTTTGTCCCTCCTTTGAGATTTTTATAACTGAATTTGATTTTTCAACCAGCTTCATTGCCTCCATTTTTCCCAATATTCCCCTCAACACTGCCGGTGATAAAAATTTTAAATCATCAAGAGAAGCCTCTTTGCGGTCTTCGATAAATATTAAGAGTTGATAAAGTGGTGATAATTGCATATAAAGAAAGTAACACAAAATTCACGATCGTCAATAGACTAGTGACAACTCGTAGATTTTGGGATTATCATGGCTGATTAAAGGTGTATGATTGAAAGCCCCATTCGAGAAGCTTCTTCATCTCCTCGGCACTTGCTGAGACAGTTGAATTTAGAGTGTTTAGAACTACACCCACTATCCTGTTGCTGTCCTTCTCGGCAGCACTGACAAGCGTGTGTCCTGCATCTGGCGTGAATCCGGTCTTTCCGCCAATAATCCCATCCATGGGGATCTCTCCCGTGGTTAATCGGTTCGAATTTTTAAGTTCATGTATCTCGCTGCCATCGACTGATGTAACCGTTTTTTCTGAGGCTGAAACTATTTTTGTAAAGTCGTTACGGCTCAGGCCATATGAAAATAATATTGCGATATCACGAGCCGAGGAGTGCCCTGTATCGTCCAGTCCAGCCGGATCTTTAAATTCAGTATTTTTAAGGCCAAGCTCTTTGGCTTTTTCATTCATTGCTTTTATAAACTCCTCCTGAGATGTTTTGAAGGTTGCAAGAGTTTTTGCTGCATCGTTTCCAGAGCTCATCAATAGACAGTACAGTAAATTCTCAACAGTAATCTTTTCACCTTCTTTAAGAAATACCTTCGATCCAATTACTTCCGTCTGGTCTTTCTTTATTTCGACAATTTCATCTAGCTCAAACTTGTCTAGCGTAATAATAGCTGTCATTATTTTGGTAATACTGGCGATAGGAACTGGTTTTTCGGGATTTTTTACATAAAGCGGATACTTTGTTTTTGCATCTATTAAAACTACTGAATCAGCGTAAATTCTCGGATCAACAGATGTTGGATCTTTGGTTGGATTTTGGTAAATTTTAACTGTTTTTTCAAGGTAAAAATTATTGACAGAAGACCCGAGTACACTACCATTTTTATTATTAGAAAACCCAATAAAATAAATAGTTAGGGCCAAAACTAAAAATAATAATACAACAATGTAAATTTTTTTCATTTTTTGTTCTGCTCAACTTTCTTACTTGAAAAGAAGAACTCGAGTAAAACTACTGCGATAATGAAAGTTATTGCTGAAATAAAATTCAGCACATTTAACGCCGAAAAAGAAATAAGTCCTACGATAACAAGTGAGAAGAATAGCGACCTTCGTATTACAAGCGTTTTATTTAGGGTTTTAGATTTTGTTCTTTTGATCAGGATATAGACCAACGAGGTAAGCGCAAAGATAAGAGTCAGTAAGCTTATGAAGAAAGTTGCAACAATTAGATTACTGGACCCTATAGGGTTCGTATTAAATAAAATAACAAATAGAAGGCCGGATGAGATCAAAATTAACGAAAATAAACTAAAGTTTAACATCGGTTTCTTTCACACATACAATTTTCACTTTCGGGATGTACTTGCTGCTGAACATTTTCTTAAATATCTCTGAGATATCGCGTCTGTCATTGATTATACTATTTTCTAGTTTTTTTTCATTCTGATGGATAGGGCATGATATATAAACAAACGCTGTTTTACTATCTTCGCTAAGGTTTACATCAATAATATGAACCAAGCCCAGCTTCTCGATATTTTGGCTTAAATAAATGTCGACTGAGTGCTTAATATATTCTGTAAGTTTTTCTCGCCTAATGCTTTTTTGCATTTATCTCTTGGCCCACTGAGGAGCTTTCCTGGCTCTCTTAAGGCCTGGCTTTTTGCGCTCTTTTTCTCTTGGATCGCGCGATAAAAGATTTTCCTTTTTCAGGGTTTTAGAGGCCTCCTCTGATGTTTTAGAGACAGCCCGCGAGAGACCCAGTCTGATTGAGTCTAGTTGAGAGCTTGTTCCACCTCCTGAGACGATGTAAGATACGTCATATTTTTTCTCAAGTCCCAATAATTTTAGAGGCTCCATGATGTAAGATAGTTCTTTTTCTGAAAAAACATTAGTAGGTTTTTTTGTGTTAATGAGTTTTCCAGTACCTTTAAAAACCCTTACTTGGGCTTTCGAGCTCTTTCTTCTTCCTGTGCCAAATTGGTATTCAGCTTTCTTTACCATGTTGTTTGAAAATTAGTTTCTTTATCATCTGGTCGGCTAGTTTATTCTTAGGCAGCATGCTTTTAACGCATTTTCTGAACAATCCCTTAGGATTTGATTTATATTCATCCTCAAGTGAGTATTCTTTTAAATTACCTATATAGCCACTGTGTTTAAAATACTTTTTATTAATCATTTTCCTACCGCTAAATTGAAGTTGATCTACATTTTCGACTTCAACCTGAATTTCGGGTAGTTTATTTGGCGAATAATCGGTCAAATGCTTGCCAATAATAAGTTTCGCAACCTCTGATGCTGCCCTACCAAGCGCCATGTTTTTAACATCGATTGAAATTTTGGTCATTTCTTATCTTTCTCGGAGCTTTTTTTATCTTTTATGGTTGCAGGACTTGATTTTGACAGTTTCACAATCACAATATTTGCTCCGTCCCCCAACCGTTTTGAAAGCTTGTAAATCGCAATACCTTCGAACAAATCCCTGTTGTCATATGCTTTTTCACGCGCCCCACCATATAACTGGCTGTGGATGTATCTTTTAAGGTTAACCTCATTTTTTTCTGTTTTGATTTTACTGATAAGCCTTTGTCCATCTTGCTTAAGGGCTTTTGCTTTTGCAGAAGTGGTTTTGACTTCTTCAAACAAAATTAACGACGATAGCAAGTTTTTTACTAGACGTTTTTTTTGTTGTGACTTTCTGGAAAGCTTTATCTTCTTCATCGTTATTAAGACTTCTTCTTAGCTTTAGTCGTTTTTTTAGTTTTGGTTTTGATCGTTTTCTGTTTCTTCGCTTTTTTTGACGGCGTAGCAAGATCACTCATAGCAGAAGAGATAACACTCAAGTGTTCATTAACTATCTTGCATGCTGTATCGAGCGACTCTTGTGGGGACAATGAACCGTCGGTAGTAATTTCAATTATGAGCTTGTTGTAGTTGGTCATTCCACCAACGCGAGCATTTTCAACATCGAATCGTACCTTTTTCACCGGAGTATATATGCTGTCAACCATTATAGTTCCGATTGGAAGTTTTTCTTCAGTTCTTTTCTCTACAGGAATATAACCCCTGCCTTTATCAACCTCGATGGTTAAATCAATTTTTCCACCTTTCTCAAGTGTTGCAAGATGATGATTTACCGAGACTATTTCAACGTCTGAAGACTTTTTGAAATCATTTAAGGTCACATCCTTTGGGCCCTTGACCGACAACTCGAGTTTGGCACTACCAACATCATTCAATCGAAACCTTGCCATTTTCAAGTTTAAAATGAGATCTACAATATCTTCCTTCATACCTTTGAGGGTGGAATATTCATGATCTACGCCTTCGATTTTGACACTTTTTATCGCATATCCTTCCAGGGAGGAAAGTAATACTCTTCTTAAGCTATTGCCGATCGTTACACCATACCCCGGAAGTAACGGCTCAATTTCAAATACCCCCGTGTTGCCTTCGTCGCTTAAGGTTGAGTTAATTTTGAGCAGACTCAAATCGGGCAAAATATAATCCATGATCTCTCCTATTATCTTGAATAAAATTCAATAATTAGTTGTATATCCAAATTAGATAAAATGTTTTCTGTATCGACTTCTGCAACTATTTCAACTTCTTTGAAATCTTTAGAATACTTGATGAATTCTGGAACATCTTTCTTTGTATCTATTTTTTTATTGGTTTTAAGCGTCAGTGTATCAATTATTTTTGTTTGTAGCGAAGGAGACTTTGATATTCTACCATTTACGGCGATATTTCCGTGTGCCACAATTTGTCTGGCTTCTCTGCGACTTGTGGCCCATCCGGCTTTATATACAACGTTGTCGAGTCTATTTTCTAAAAGTTTTATCAATTCCGATCCGGTTGAGTGACGAGTTTTTCTTGCTAGGGCAAAATAGTTCGCCATCTGTTTTTCGGTTACACCATAAATTGCACGAGCCTTCTGTTTTTCAAGCAGTTGTCTAGAGTAATCAGATCCTTTTCTTGGACGTCTCTTATTTCCGACCTGCCCCGGGGCATATGGTCTCTTTGTAACAGGACAACTCGGAAGATTACACTTTTCGCCCTTTAAAAAGAGTTTTTCACCAACGCGTCTGCAGATTCTACATTTATCAAGTTTTTGCATATTATACTCTCCTGGGCTTCTTAGCTCTGCACCCATTGTGTGGAATTGGCGTTTGATCTTTTATCTTTGTTATTTTAAACCCGCCTCCTGCAATTGCTCTGAGGGCCGAATCTCTTCCGGTTGAAATTCCTGAAACATAAACCTCGATTTCGGACACTCCCGATTCATGCATCTTGTCGATTAATATTTTGGCTGTTTGTGTCGCGGCAAATGGAGTGGATTTTTTTGTCCCTTTGAAACCCGCTGTTCCGGTTGACGACCATGCAAATACATTTCCCTGTTTATCCGTTGCGCTCATGATTGAGTTATTGAAAGACGAACTAATGTAAACTTTAGCGTGTGGAATGTTCTTGATCTTTTTTTTTGAAGTCTTTTTAACCATTTTATGTCTTCTCCGCTGATTTCTTTCTTCCCGATCCTACTGTTATTTTTTTCCCTCGTTTGGTTCTTGCATTTGTCTTTGTTCTTTGACCGTGAACGGGCAGGTTTTTAATATGTCTCAGTCCTCGGTAGGTTCCAATATTTTTAAGTCTCTTTAAATTGTTCGTAATCCCGACTCTTAAATCCCCTTCTACCACATAATCCTTTTCTATGATGTTTCTGATTTGCTCGATTTGAGGTTCTGTTACGCTGGAAAGCTTTTGCGATTCGTCAAGTTTGAGTGAAGAGAGTATCTTTTTAGAAGTAGATAAACCGATCCCCTCAATAGAGGTCAGTGCTATTACAGCCCTTTTGTTTTCCGGTAAATTAACTCCTGCTATTCTTGTCATAATTAACCTTGCCTCTGTTTATGACGAGGATTCTCGCAAGATACAATAATTTTAGTTGAGGATTTTTTCCCTCTTCGCCTAACAATCTTGCACTTATTACAGATTTTTTTAACCGAAGGTCTAACTTTCATCTTTTATCAATCCTTCTTTTTATCCTACCCTTGGTTAGGTCATAAGGAGTCATTTCGACAAGAACCCTATCTCCTTCTACCAGTTTTATATAATGCATACGCATCTTGCCGCTCAGGTGCCCCATTATTTCCTGTCCCGAATCCAAGGCAATTTTAAAAAGGGCATTAGGTAATGCCTCTATTACTTCACCCTCGAATTCTATAATATCTTTATCTGGCATTCACCCTTAACAAAATCTTTACTTATATATTTTATCATTTCTTCTCTATTATGTCAATATTTTGGAGCCATTTTGCGTAACTACTATCGTGTGTTCAAAGTGAGCTGCAAATGATCCGTCAACTGACTTTATAGACCAACCATCATGCGATAATTTGACTTTGCCGGTGCCAAGAGTTGCCATAGGTTCAATAGCCAGAACCATCCCCTCTTTTATGGTTTCTCCGTCGCTTGGATTACCGTCTGACTTAATAGATGGCTCTTCGTGAAGATCCTTCCCTATCCCATGGCCTGATAGGGTCAGTACAGGTGATAAATTATACTTTTTAAGGACTTTTCCCGTAATTTTCTCGATCTCTCCCACCCTAACGCCTGGTTTTATGAATCTCACCGTTTGCTCTAGCGCAGTTTTGACCCCATTCATTAATCTCAAGTGATCTTTGTTTGGTCTGCCTACAAATACGGTTTTTGCGGTATCAGAGTGATATCCATCTAGTTCAACACCCAGGTCAACCTTCACCATGTCCCCAGAGGCAATTTTTCTGTTGTTAGGAAGCCCATGAACCAATTCATCATTTAAGGAAACACAAATAGAGGCAGGATAGCCCTTGAAGCCCAAAAACGAGGGCTTTCCGCCACGTGACACAATGATCCTGTTTGCTATTTTATCAAGATCAAGCGAATTTACCCCGGGTTTAACGTTTTTTATTACTTCTTTTAGAGCAAAAGAGGCGACCCTGGCCGATTTGGCTATTTTAGAGATTTCATCCTTTTCTTTAACAATTATCATAATAGATCATCATAACTTCTCATTGCGAGTTGAGCTTTGAGTGTTCGCACTATCTCTAGGGTAACCGATACGATAATTAGGATTCCGGTTCCTCCTATTGTCAAAGTTTGTATACCCGTTGCCTGTGTTAATAGAATGGGAAAAAGCGCGACAACAGCCAAGAATAGAGCTCCGGGAAATGTTACTTTGTAAATAATATTTGATAGATATGCTGCGGTTTGTGTGCCGGGCCTAACTCCCGGTATGAACCCGCCTTGTTTTTGAAGATTTTCGGCCATTTGTTTCGGCTGAAAAATAATCGATGTGTAAAAGAAAGTAAATGCAAATACCAACACGAAAAATGTTATTCCATAAAATAGATTGTCGGAAAATATTCTGGTGACTTGAGTTCCAATGTTTTGTAGCGCTTCGCTTTTGGCAGTTTGGAGCATTTGTGATGCTACATTTGGGACAACAAGCAAGCTGGTTGCAAAAATTATTGGAATAACACCTGCTGCATTTGCTTTGATTGGAAGATATGAGTCAATTTTCCCAAGCGACCTACCGGCCCTTATCCGTCTGGCGTAACTTACGGGTACCCTTCTTTCTGCCTCATTTACGAAGACTATAAAGGCAATCATCGCTACAAATGCTAATATAATTTCGGCAGCGATTAAGTATTGATTTTCTATAATCTGGGCGGTTGCTGCTATCTGATTAGGAAGTCCGGCAATTATTCCAACGGAAATTATCAGCGAAATCCCGTTTCCAATACCTTTTTCCGATAGTATCTCTCCAAGCCACATAAGAAAAACACTTCCCGCTGCAGCGCTGACTATCACTAGGGCCAAGTCGGCAGAGGTTAAAGCCGAGAGGACGTTCTGGGATTGAAGAATCCTTATCAATCCGTATGCTTCAACAACAGCCAGGGGAACGGATAAGTATCTAGTGTATTGGTTGATCTTTTGTTTGCCGTACTCCCCTTCCTTTTGTAGTGCTTCCAAAGAGGGAATTGCCATTGTGAGGAGTTGAAAAACTATCGAAGAGGTTATATACGGTCCAACTCCAAGCATCACAAGCGAGAAACGGCTTATCGAACCACCTGAAAAAAGATCAAGCATTCCCAAAACTTGATTATTTTCAAAGAAATTCTGTAGGCCGGTTGTGTCAACTCCCGGCAGTGGAACATGGGACAGAAACCTATATATTAAAACAATCAAACCCGTGAAAAGAATTTTATTCCTTAGATCTTTTAAGGTGAAAATTCTTTTAAGAATCGAAAGATTTATCATTTCTCCCTTGGTTTTGAAAATATAATCGAATTATCGAATGTGATTTTTGCTTTAAGAGATTTAAGAGAGAATATTTTTAGCGGTTTTTCTTTTTCTGATATTTTCAGTTTGTCCAATATTTCTTTCTTTGTGACCTTTTCCCCGTCTTTAAACAGTCCATTCAATCTACCAGCGTTTAGGGAGATGTATTTTTGTTCTCTGGCTTTAAAACCCTTTGCTTTTGGCAAGCCGATATAAAACTTGGTCTGTCCTCCGTTTTTAAGAACAGTCGATGCACCTGCACGGGATTTTTGTCCGTTCATACCTCGAGCAGAAGTTTTGCCTTTTCCGGACGACGGACCTCGGCCCAGTCTTTTTGTTCTTTTAATTACCTTAACAAGTTTAATCATTTTGCACCTTCAGATGAGATATCGAGAGCTTTCAAGGTCGCTCTGGCAATATTGATTTTATTGTTCGATCCATAAGACTTACTGACGAGATTCTTAATTCCGGACAACTCGCATACACTTCGCACTACTCCGCCAGCAATGATTGAAGTACCTTCGGGTGCCGGCTTTAACAGAATTTTTGCTGCGTTTAATGCGATTTCTACTTCCTTGCCTATAGACCCCCCTTCAGTTAAAAATATCTTGTGTAGTTTCTTCTTTGCCTGAGATGTGCCTTTTTTTATAGAAATCGAAACATCGGTTGCTTTTCCAAGCCCCATTCCGACTTTACCGTTTCTGTCGCCAACTATAACGAGCGCACGGAAGGAGATTCTCTTCCCACCCTTAACCGTACGACTAACACGGCTTATCTCGATTACTTTCTCTTCAAATACTTTTTCTTCAGACATATTTTTATCCTTAAAAGTTTATACCCGATTTCCTGAGTCCTTCAGCGAAGGATTTAACTGATCCATGATATCTTGAGCCATTTCTATCAAATGTGATCTTAGATACTTTATTTTCTATCAAGCTCTTACCAAAATCTTCGCCATGCGTGAACGCTTGTTTTGATGGCTCAGATTTGTCTTTAAAGTAATATTTTCTACCAATCAAAGTCTTACCAGCATCTATTAACTGAGCCTCAATAGCCATATTTGACTTGTATATTTTTAATGTTTGTCTCATATTACTCTCCGGCACTCTTTACAGCTTTTCCAACTTTTCTTATAACTTTCTCTCCTACATATTTTATTCCCTTACCCTTGTAAGGCTCTGGTTTTTTTACGGCTCTAATGTCTGCTGCGATCTGACCAACCAGTTGTTTATCGATACCCGAAACGCTGATTATATTCTTTTTGACTTCTAAGTCAATTCCTTCTGGTGCAGTTATCTCAACTTCATGCGAGTAGCCAACTTTTAGCTTTAAAACATTTCGTTCAACCAGCGCTCTGTATCCGACTCCAACCAGCTCGAGTTCCTTTTTGAACCCTTCGCTTACTCCGACGATGGCATTGTAAATCAAGCTTCTCATTAAGCCATGAATGGATTTGGCTAGTTTTAATTCGTTCTTTCTACTTACTTTTAAAGTGTCTTTCTCAACCGCAACCTCTACGAGGGGATGTAGGTTAACGAGAATTTTCTTATCTTGCGACTTAACTTCAAGAACTTGGCCATTCAAGCTGACCTCGACCGCTTCTGGAATCTCAATAATTTTATTGCCAATTCTGCTCATTTTAATAAACCTCGCATATTAACTCTCCGCCAGTACCCGATTTCTTTGCATTTCTTCCACTTAATACTCCCTGGGGCGTGGAAAGAATTACTAATCCATAGCCCTTGGGAAATGTTATGTTTTTGCTTTTAACGTATTCTCTTCGCCCAGGCCTTGAAAGTCTGCGAATTTTAGTAAAATCCTTGCTCGCTCCAGTTAAATCGATACTTATACTGAGCTCCTGTTTTGAATAAGTGCCTATATAGCCCTCGGTCTTTAAAACTTCCAATATCCCCATCTTTATTTTTGAATATGGCAAATTAAGGGATGCTTTTCCAGCATTTTTTGCGTTTGATATTCTTGTTAATAAATCCGAAATTGTATCATTCATATATTTTACCTATTATCTTACCACGAAGATTTTGTTACTCCCGGAATCTCACCCTTCATAGCTAATTCCCGAAAACAGATTCTGCATATACCAAACTTCCTCATATAGCTTCGTGTTCTGCCACATTTACCACATCTCCTTATCAAGCGAGATGAGAATTTTGGTTTTTTATTTGCTTTTTCGATTAATGCTTTTCTTGCCATGATTCTTTCTTTATTTATTAGCGATATTGTTTCAGGTTACCTTATTTGAAAATGAATCCTACAGATGTTAGGAATTTAACAACACTTTCCTTGTCGTGTCTGTTTTTTATTGAGAACGTAATTCCCATACCCCAAACTTCCTTAACATCATCTTGCTTGATTTCTGGAAAATCTATGTGCTCCCTGATCGAGATGGTTAAATTAGATGTGCTGTCAAATGATTTCTGGCTAATTCCATCAAAACTTCTCGACCTCGGAAGTACAATATTGACCAGTTTTTCTATAAAGTCCCACATTCTTTTACCACGAAGGGTTACCTGATACGCAATCATTTGTCCTTCACGCAACTTAAATCCCGAAATAGACTTTTTTGCAATGTTCTTTTTTGGTTTTTGAGAGGTGATCAAGGCGAGTTCTTTTTCGATGGTCTCAAGCACGTCTTTTCTGTCAATAAACGGCCCCAGTCCAACAGTAACTATTACTTTTTCGATATTGGGCAGACTCATCAAATTAAACCCAGACTCTTTTGCAAGAGCTGGAAGAATCTCTTTATTTACTCTTTCATTTAACTTCATTGACTGACTCCTTGCATTTAACGCAAATCCTTGTTTTTTCCTTTTTGCTACCGGTATATTTTACTCGCGTCGATTTGTTACAGGATGAGCAAAGAAAATTAAGATTGGACAGCGCAATAGGCATATTCTTGTCGATAACCCCGCCTTGAGGGTATTTGTTTGACGGTTTGATATGGGCTTTATAAATATTAATTCCGTCAACTATAGCTTTGTTTTTGTTTTTATCAATTTTAATAATCTTCCCGGTTTTACCCCGATCTTTTCCACTCCTTACTATGACTTGGTCGCCAGTTTTAAACTTCATTTTATATTACTTCCTGAGCCATTGAGACAATCTTCAAATAGCCTCTTTCTCTAATTTCTCTTGCGATCGGGCCGAAAATTCTTGTTCCTTTGGGTGTTTTATCATTGTTAATTAATACCGCAGCATTTTCATCAAACCTGATAGATGACCCGTCACGCCTATGGTAATTTTTTTTCTGCCTTACGATCACAGCTCTGTGCATTTCTTTCTTTTTTGCAATTCCTCGTGGATTAGCGGACTTTACTGAAACTACGCAAACATCACCGAGCTGGGCGAATTCGCTGTATCCGCGGTTCAAAACTCGAATACACATTATTTCGCGTGCACCTGTATTGTCTGCTACCTTTAATCTTGTATTTGGTTGTATCATTTTATTATTCTTACTACCTTAAATCTTTTTCGTTTTGATACCGGTACGCATTCTTCAACTTCCACATTCATGCCAATTTCTGTGCTCGAACCCGAGTCGTGACACAGATATTTCTTATTCTTTTTGATTGTTTTACCATAAAGCTTGTGCCGGGCTTTATATGTATGCAAAACACACACTGTGTCGGTGCTTTTTGAAACTACCTGTCCAATAATTCTTTTTTTAGCCATTATTTTCCTTCTACTTGATCGCTAACTTTTTCATTTATAACAGTCTCTATCTGCGCAATGTCTCTTCTTAATTTTTTCGTTGTGTTGGAATTCTTTTTACCACTATGTGCAAGTTTAGCAATTTCATCAATTAAATGCTTTCTTGCTTTTTCGGCATCAGTATTTAATTTTCGAATTTCAACTGTCCTTAATTCTTTTACATTTTTCATTACTGTTTCTCCAAGAATACTGTTTTGACCGGTAATTTACTTGAGGCTAATCTCATGGCTTCTTTAGCTGTTTCTAGATTTACCCCATCCATCTCAAAAAGAATTCTCCCGGGTCGAACAACACAGACAAAATGATCGGGAGCTCCTTTTCCGCCACCCATTCCGACTTCAACTGGGGTTGCGGTAACCACTTTATCAGGAAAAATTCTAACCCAGATCTTACCGCCTCTTTTGCAGTATCGTGTCATTGCTCGCCTAGCAGCCTCAATCTGTCTTGAAGTGACCCAACTTCTCTCAATTGACTTGATGGCAAACTTACCAAAATCAATCTTGCTGCCTCTGATGTCAAGGCCGGGCATTTTACCCCTGAAGTGCTTCCTGTGTTTAAGTTTTTTAGGTATTAACATTACTGAACCTTTTCACCCAGATTTATCCAAACCTTTATTCCTACGATGCCATATGTCGTGATTGCATCGTGCCTAGCAAAGCTTATGTCACACCTCAAAGTTGAAAGCGGGATAGATCCGTATTTGAAAACCTCTGCACGGGAAATTATTGCTCCATCAAGTCTGCCTGCAACTCTTATCATCGCACCCTTGGCTCCTGTATCTTTAACTCTTTGGAGAGCTTGCTTTGATGCTCTTCTAAATGGCATTCTTTTCGAAATCTGCATTCCGATCGTCTGTGCTACAACGGCACTATCAAGGTCGGGCTTTTTAATTTCGACTATCTCAAGTTTGAATTTTTCATTAATAATCCTTGCAAGGCTTAGCCTTAATGACTCCAGTTGTTTTCCGCCTCTTCCAATTAAGACACCAGGCCTAGCAGTATGAATTACCACATCCAATCTTCCCACGCCTCTCTCGATGTAAACTTCGGATATCCCGGCCTGGGGACCCGTTTTTTGTTTAATGGTAGACCTAATTTTGTCATCCTCTAGAAGATACTTCGAATAATCAGAACCTTTCGCAAACCACTTGCTTTTCCAGTTGTTATAAACAGACAGTCTAAATGATATAGGATTAACTTTTTTACCCATTTTTTTCTACCTTTTTTTGATCTTTTTTCGAATTATTCGTATCTTTTTGCTTTCCTTTGACCTCAATTTTTGCAAGCGAGATTTTAAGATGCGATTGTTTGTGCTGAAACTTTGCTGATCGACCTCTGGCTCTTATATAAAACCTTTTCATTTTCTTGCCTTCTTGGGCAATAGATTCGCTAATAAACAAATCTTCCTCTTTGAAATTTTTTGCTTTTGCACTATCAATGGCGGACTTCAAGAGGTTAAGAGCAAGTTTAGCAGTTTTCTTGTCAGCGTTTAAAAGTGTGTTTCTTGCAGCTTCAACAGGTTTATTTCTAATCAAATTCATAATTAGCCTAGCCTTTTTGGGGCTAACCCTTTGCTCTCTCAATGCTACTGTTGTTATTTTGTTCATGATTTATTTTGTTGTTTCTGTCTTTTCTTGTTCTCTGGCCATTCGTCCGCCATGTTTCCTAAATTTTCTTGTCGGAGAAAATTCTCCGAGTCTGTGTCCAACCATCTCTTCAATAATAGTCACGCCTATGTGCTCTTTGCCATTGTGTATGGCCATGTTGATTCCAACCATTTCCGGAGTTATCATCGAGCTTCTTGACCATGTTTTTATTGTTTCACCGCTTTTAGCTGAATTAACTTTTTTCAGCAGCTTTTCATCAACAAACAATCCTTTTTTGAGTGATCTAGACATTATTACCTCTTCTTCTTTCGACGGCTTATTATATATTTGTCCGAAAGTTTCTTGGCGCGGGTTTTTTTACCTATTGCGATTTTCCCCCAAGGGGTTTTGGGATATTTCAAACCTATCGGATTCACGCCTTCACCGCCACCATGAGGATGAGCTGCAGGATGCATAGCTTTACCGCGAACCGTAGGTCTTTTACCCATGTGGCGCATCCGTCCGGCCTTTCCAATCCTAACATTACCGTGATCAATTGCTGAAACCTGCCCTAAACTTGCTAAACATTTCTCATGAACTTCACGAAGTTCTCCAGAGGGCATTTTTAAAAGTGCATAACCTTCTTCTATCGCCATCAGCGTTGCGAATGTTCCAGCAGAACGAGCGAACTTACCCTTCGAGTAAGGTAAAATTTCGATATCATGAACGCTTGATCCAACCGGAATATTTTTAAGCATTGCTCTATCGCCGGTTTTCAGGTTTTCCTCTTCTTTATATGAAATAACCGATCCTATTTTTAATTTTTCCGGAGAGATGATATATCTCTTTCTGCCATCCTCGGTTTCTAGGAGGGCGATGTTAGCTGATCGATTCGGGTCATATTGGATATCTATTACCTTAGAGGGTGTTTTTATATCAGACAAGTCCGAAATGACTCTATAAATTTTTTTCGCTCCGCCTCCGAGGTGCCTTGAACTGATTCTGCCGGTATCGTCGCGCCCATTGTTCTTTTTTAACCTCATCGTTAAAGACTTAACTTTTCTAAGCTTGTTTAAATCCGATCTTACTTCGAAGCTTCCTTCAAAGTATCCGCTTGTAAGTCTTTTAACTTGTTTTAACATCTTTTGTCTCTTTTATTTTTTTAGCTTTGTTTTTATCAATTTTTTTAGCTTGTTTACTTTTTTTGTCTTCTGTCTCGAACTCAAACCCAGGAATCATTTTTCCTTTTTCAAGATGTACTAACGCTTTTTTCACACCCCTATCGTTAAATTGTTTCCTGTGTTTTGTTGAGTGCAAATATTTACCTTTGATGATATTTATGGAAATTGGATTTACCAGGTAATATTTCTTTACTAAACTGCGTATCTCGTCACGAGTTGCGTTAAAATCAACCTTCAATGTAAATTTACCCTGCTTGGCAAGATCTACGGATTTTTCTGTAATGTATGGGCTTATTTTTCTCATTTTACCTTAAGCCTTCCTTCGATTTGACCAAAAGCCGTCTTTGTAAAAATAACCATTTTTGTTGAGTTTAAGTCATTTAAAGCCAGATCTCCATTGTTTCTAAGCTCAACAAGTGGCAGATTTCTCCAAGCGATTATACTCCCCTTTTCGCCAATATCTGTTACCAATATAACTCGTTTAGCACTGTTAATTTTTTCGATCATTTTTGCAGCATTCTTGGTTTTGTTATCTGCAACTTCTATTTTTTCAATGACCGATAATTCTTTTTCTATGGCCTTGTGGACAACCATAGATAGTATCGCCATTTGTTTCATTTTCTGGGGTATTTGAAGGTTTTTCTTTTGTCCATCTGGGCCAAATGTTATTCCACCACCTCTCCAAAGCGGTGACCTATTCGATCCGGCTCTAGCACGACCTGTCCCTTTTTGTTTCCAGGGCTTTTTCCCACCGCCACGTACGTCGGATCTAGTTTTAGTAAGCCCGCTTTTGAATTCGGTTTTATTTCTCTCGACGTGAAGAGCTTGGGATACCAAACTAGCATTAACTTCTTTAAATTTATCGTTAACTTCTATGATAATGGGCTCTTGCGGCGCTGCCTCGGAATTGTAATAAGGGATTTTTAATTTCATTTTATTACCACAATCGATGATTTGTTTGCTCCCGGAACATGACCCGCGACCCAAATGGTATTTAGCTTTTTGTCAATTTTTTCGATTTTTACATTTCTAAGTGTAATCCTGTCATCGCCCATGTGACCGGCCATTTTCTTTCCGAGCGGTACCCTTGAAGGAGTTGTCATACCAATTGAACCTGGACGTCTATAGTTTCGTGAGCCGTGTGTCTTGGGACCGGTGTTGAAATTATGTCTTTTGATCGTGCCCTGAAATCCCTTACCTTTTGATTTTGACAAAATATTTATCTTATCAGTTTCGTTTAAACTATCAATCGTGTACTCTTCGCCAACTTTCTTGCCTTTAATGTCTGTTTTCTCCTCAATAATCTTCGATGGTGATAGGTTTTTAAAGGCGCCTTGAACGGATTTTTTTATTTTCGCTTTTTCGTTATCCTGCACTAGTACGATTGCATCATAACCGTCTTTTTTCTTATTTTTGAATTTCGCAACTACGGTTTTTTTCAATTTTAAAACAGTAACAACTTGATGTTTGCCATTTTCGAGATAATGATGTGTTGTGCCAACTTTTGTGGCAAAAATCTTCACTATTAAACCTTTACCCAAAAACACTCTGTTTAACTCAGTGCATTATTCGGGTAGTAACTAATTTTGCTTTAAGATAGTTACGCAGCCGGCTCCTTTTATTGGAACCGGATTGCCTAATTGTCTTAGGTTTTTACCTCTATGTCAATACCAGCAGGAAGTTCGATGTTCATCAGCTGATCAATCGTACGATTATTTATCTCAACTACATCTAGCAGTCTCTTATGTACCCTGATTTCGTATTGATCGCGGGAATCCTTATGGACGAACGTACTCTTCAGAACCGTCATCTTTTGGATTTCAGTCGGCAAAGGAATGGGGCCAATGATCTTTGCTCCGGTTCTTTCAACGGTTTCGATAATATGTTTAACGGATTTATCAAGAATCCGGTAATCATATCCTCTGATTTTTATCCTGATTTTTTCACTTGAGCTAGACTTGGGCATTTTAATGTACGATTTATTAATTCTTTTTTACTTGATTATTTTTGTTACTACGCCTGCTCCAACTGTCTTACCACCTTCTCGAATTGCAAACCTCATCTGATCTTCCATTGCAACAGGAACAATCAATTTAACTGATACATTGACTGTATCTCCCGGCATTACCATTTCTGCGCCTGAGCTAAGCTTTGTAACTTCTCCTGTAACATCAGTAGTTCTGACATAAAACTGCGGTTTATAACCCTTGGTAAAAGAAGAATGTCTTCCACCTTCATCTTTACTCAAGATATAAACTTCAGCCTCAAACTCGGTGTGAGGAGTAACGGAACCAGGTTTGGCAGCAACCTGTCCTCTTTCGATGTCATCCCTTTCGATTCCTCTAAGAAGAAGTCCGACGTTGTCTCCGGCTTGACCTTCATCGAGTTGTTTTCTGAACATTTCAACTCCGGTTACAACAACTTTTTTAGTAGGTTTAATACCGACAAGCTCAATCTCTTCATTAACTTTGACTATGCCTCTTTCAATTCTACCGGTTGCAACCGTTCCTCTACCCTTAATAGAAAAAACGTCCTCAACTGGCATTAAGAATGGCTTGTCAACATCTCTTTTTGGTTCTGGAATATAATCATCCATAGCCTTAACGAGTTCCATAATAGATGCTTCTGCTTCAGCATCGCCTTCGAGGGCCTTGAGTGCTGATCCCTTGATAATGGGTACTTCTGAGCCCGGGTACTCATATTTTGTCAGAAGATCTCTTATTTCCATTTCAACCAGGTCGAGCAACTCTTTATCTGACACTTGATCAACTTTATTCATAAAAACAATAATAGATGGAACTCCGACTTGCTTGGCCAAAACGATGTGTTCTCGGGTTTGAGGCATTGGGCCATCAGCTGCCGAGACTACTAAAATAGCAGCATCCATTTGGGCAGCTCCGGTGATCATGTTTTTGACGTAATCAGCATGTCCGGGACAGTCAACGTGGGCATAATGTCTTTTTTCAGATTCATACTCCTGATGAGATGTGGCAATAGTAATACCACGCTCTTTTTCTTCAGGAGCGTTATCGATATCTTCGAATTTTCTTGCTTCAGCCAAGCCTTTTTTTGACAAAACTTGGGTGATTGCAGCTGTCAAGGTGGTTTTTCCGTGGTCTACATGACCAATCGTACCAACATTGACGTGGGGTTTTGTTCTTTCAAACTTTGCAGCCATTTCGTATCCTTCCTTTCGTGTGGATAAGGTTTTCGCTTCTTCCGAAAACCGTGTTTTAATTTTTTCTTTCTACGTTAAATTTTCAATTTATTTTACCATATAATCGCAAAATCGTCAACTTGTGGAAACTTTTCTTCCCTCAATAATAGAAGAAGCAATATTAGATGGCACAATTTCATACTTTAAAAACTCCATCGTATAACTCGCCCGACCCTGTGTAATTGACCTAAGCGAAGTGGCATATCCAAACATTTCTCCGAGGGGAACCTCTGCCGGAATTGCCTTGGCGTTTCCGCGATCTTCAACCGTTCCGATTTGAGCTCTTTTTGAGTTAAGGTCTCCGAGTACATCACCCATGAATTCTTCAGGAGTTATGGCCTCAACCTTCATAATCGGTTCCAAAATTACTGGTTTAGCATTTTTTACCGCATTTTGAAGAGCCATCGAAGATGCTATTTGGAAGGCAAGCTCCGAGGAGTCAACATCATGATAGGATCCGTCATATAAAGTAACTGCGACATCAACTACCGGGTATCCAGCAATTACTCCCTTATCAAGAGCCCCGTTTATACCGTCTTCACAGGCAGGAATAAACTCTCTTGGAATAGATCCACCGAAAATTTTATTAATAAATTCGTTTCCAGTCCCGCGTTCTTTTGGTTGCATCTCGATAAATACGTGCCCGTATTGACCTCGTCCACCGGATTGCCTAATGAATTTACCCTCTGCTTTTGTTCCCTCAACGATCGTTTCACGATATGCTACTTGCGGTGCTCCGACATTGGCCTCAACCCTAAATTCTCTCTTCATCCTATCGACGATAATTTCCAAATGAAGTTCTCCCATCCCTGAAATTAAGGTCTGATTTGTTTCATTATTTGAGGTAATTCTAAAGGTCGGATCCTCTTCTGCAAGCTTCGCGAGCGCCAGGCCCATTTTGGCTTGATCGGCTTTTGTTTTCGGTTCAATAGCAATTTGAATGACTGGTTCAGGGAAAATTATCGATTCAAGAATTACTTGTCTTGACGGATCACACAGAGTATTACCGGTCGTGGTATTCTTAAGTCCTACTATTGCCGCGATTTCCCCAGAATAGACGGCTTGGACTTCTTCTCTATGATTGGCGTGCATTCTCAAAATTCTTCCGACTCTTTCTTTTTCGCCGGTTGTGCTGTTTATAATGTAACTTCCTGACTTCAAAACACCAGAATATACTCTAATATAGGAAAGTCTTCCCACGAAAGGATCTGTAGCAATCTTAAACGCTAAAGCACAGAAGCTGTCGTCATCGTTAGTTTTGATCTCGACATCCTCTTCGGTTTTTAACATTTTTCCATGCATCGGAGGAACCTCAAGAGGACTTGGCAAATAATCAACAACTGCATCAAGCAGAAGCTGTACTCCTTTGTTTTTAAGAGCCGATCCGGTCAATACCGGTACGAGTTCGTTTTTTATTGTTGCTTGTCTGATTCCCTCTCTTAATTCATCTAAGTTAAGGGTTTCGTTAGCCAGATAATTATTCAGGAGTTCCTCACTCGTTTCTGCTACTTTTTCTTCGAGATGAGAACGCCATTTTTTTGCTTCTTCTAGGTTTTCTGAAGAAATTTCTGTCTTTTGGGTCTCTCTTCCCAAATCATCTTTAAACATAAAAGCTTGCATTTTAACTAAATCAATAATGCCCGATAATTTGTCTTCACTGCCAATTGGAATCTGAACTGGAACTGCATTCGCCCCCAATTTATCCAAGATACTTTGATAGCTTTTGTAAAAATCAGCTCCCATTCTGTCTAACTTATTTATAAAGCAGATCCTTGGCACCGAGTACTTGTCAGCTTGTCTCCAGACAGTTTCGCTTTGCGGCTCAACTCCTGCAACGCCGTCAAATACAACCACTCCGCCATCAAGAACGCGAAGAGATCTCTCGACCTCAACGGTGAAATCAACATGTCCCGGAGTGTCGATAATATTGATTCTGGTGTCTTTGGCTTTTTCTTCTCGAGGAGCCCAAAAACAAGTCGTTGCTGCAGAGGTAATGGTAATACCGCGCTCTTTCTCCTGTTCCATCCAGTCCATTTCCGCTTGGCCTTCATGAACTTCACCTATCTTGTGTTTTTTACCGGTATAGAAAAGTACGCGCTCTGTTACGGTGGTTTTTCCCGCATCAATGTGAGCGATTATCCCGATATTTCTTGTTCTTTCCAGCGTATATTCTCTTGACATAAATTTACCAAATCTTAAAAATTACCCCCTGACAATTCACTTATCTCATTTTGGCGAAATGGGCAAAAGCACGATTTGCTTCGGCCATTCGATGAGTATCCTCGCGTTTTTTGATCGCTGCCCCTGTTCCGCTCAGAATATCCTGAAATTCAGTCGCTAACCGCTTATGCATGGGCATTCCTTTTTTGCTTTTCGCAGCAGCGATTATCCATCGCATCGCTAGCGCTGTGCGTCTTGGTTCTCGAACTTCAATCGGAACTTGATAGTTGGCCCCACCGATTCTACGACTTCTAACTTCAACTGAAGGAGCGATTGCAGACAAGACCGCATTAAAAACATCAAGGGGCTCTTTTTTGAGAACTTTTGCCGCTTCGTCAAGCGAATCATATACGAGTTTTTTGGCAATGGATTTTTTTCCACGCTCCATTATATAATTGATAAATTTACTTACAGAAGTAGAGCCAAACCGTTCGTCTGGAGCAATTAATCTCTTTTTATAGTAATTATTTCCTCTCATTTACTTCCTAGCTTCTTTCTTTACACCATATTTACTTCTTGATTTCATGCGCTTCTGCACCCCTTGGGTATCAAGTTTACCCCTGACAATGTGATACCTAACGCCAGGCAAGTCCTTAACCCTTCCACCGCGAATCAAGACAACCGAGTGTTCCCGCAGGTTGTGTCCGATGCCTGGGATATATGCCGTAATTTCCTGACCATTAGTGAGCCGGACTTTGGCAATCTTGCGCAAAGCTGAGTTTGGTTTCTTGGGTGTCATGGTTGTTACTTTAGTGCAAACGCCTCTCTTGAAAGGATTGGATTTCTGGGCATTTGTAGGCTTGTTTTTCAGGAAATTAAAATTTTTCGCGAGTGCCGGACTCTTGCTTTTTTTGGATATTGACTTTCTTCCTGACTTAATAAGTTGATTGACTGTTGGCATTACTTTTTTTCCTTGCTGGGCTTAAGGCCTGTACCAGCGGGAATTAGTTTACCAATAATCACGTTCTCTTTCAACCCTTTGAGTTCATCTACCGAACCTCGAATAGCTGCATTGATCAATACTCCGGTTGTTTCCTGGAAGGAAGCGGCCGATAAGAAGCTCTCTGTCTTCAAGGCAACTCTCGTAATACCCATTATGATTTGCTCGGCTTTGGCCTCTTTTTTCTTGGCTTTTTGGAGTTTCTCGTTTTCTTGGTTCAGCTCTAGCAAATCAATAACCTGTCCTGGTATCAATTCACTATCTCCCTCATCGATAACGCGTAGTTTCGACAAGTTTTGTCTAATAATGACCTCAAGATGCTTGTCATTAATTGTCTGACCCTGGGACATATAGATCGATTTAATTTCGCGAATCATGTATTTTATTACATCCTGTGAGCTACGCAACCTAAGAAGCGTTGAAAGGTTGAGATGGCCTTCAGCCAAAACCTGTCCCTTTTCAACCTTATCGCCAGCTTTGACATAGATTGTTAAGCCGGGATTAACGACATAATTTGCGGATATTTTGTCCCGCGAAGTAACCTGTATTTTACCTTTTGACAAACTTACTTGTCCTGGAATGTTTGTTCTGATCGCTTTTTTGTCTTTGCAAACTGCAACGGCCTTTTTAGCCTTTACTTCATCGCCGCTCTTTACTACCAACTCGTATCCGTCCGGAATCTCGATCTCCTCTCTCATGTCATCATCAGAAACGACATCGATAATAGCTCCTTCACGTCCCTTAGTAATTTCAACAAGTCCCGCAATCTCGGAAATAGGTGCTTCATATTTAGGACGTCTTGCTTCAAAAAGCTCTTCAACTCTCGGAAGTCCGGATGTTATGTCTTCACCGGAAACTCCTCCAAGATGGAATGTTTTCATGGTAAGCTGGGTACCCGGTTCGCCAATCGCCTGGGCGGCAATTACTCCGACCGTAACTCCTTTTTCTACTATCGTACCGGTTGCCAAATCGCGACCATAACATTTCTGACAAACTCCATAGGTTTCCTTACAGTATGCCACTGATCTAACCACCACAGATTCAACATCACTCTTGGCAATTTCAATTGATAATACTTTGGTAATTTCTTCTCCTGATTTGACTAAAGTTTTATTCTTAACTTTAACTGCTTTAGCGGCAATTCTTCCATCTATTCGATCCTGGAAGCTCTCGCCAAAGTCTTCTGATTCAGCCCTTATCATTTCTATCCCATCCTCTGTTTTGCAGTCATTGTTTCTTACGATTATTTCCTGGGCCACATCAACGAGTCTTCTGGTAAGGTAACCGGCATCGGAGGTTCGAAGCGAAGTGTCAGATCGACCCTTCCTCGAACCGTGCGAAGAGATAAAGTATTCGAATACCGTCAAACCTTCTCGATAGTTTGAAATAATCGGGATTTCAATTATTTCACCGGCTGGGTTAACAACCAGACCCTTCATCCCTGCCATCTGGATAAGTTGAGCAACGGAGCCCCTTGTTCCGGAATTAACATAAGTTAAAACCGGATTATCCAGTGAATAATTTTCCATCATCTTCTTTTCTATTTGCGTTCGTGCCTCTGACCAGTAATCAATCGATTTAATTCGTTTTTCGTCAGGTGTAATTAATCCTCGGCGATGCAGTGTTTCAGTTTCGTCAATTTTTTCTTGAGTCTTTTTGACTATTCCTTCTTTTTCATCTGGAACTTCAATATCGTCGATTCCGATTGACATTCCAGATATTGTTGCATACTCAAAACCGAGTGATTTTACTTTATCTAGCAGTTTGGCGGTCGTTTCACTACCGTGCAACTTGAAAACTTCAGAGACAATGCTTTTCATTACTTTAGCGTCTATGGCCTTGTTTATAAATCCAAAACCGTCAGGAAGGATATTGTTGAACAGAATTCTCCCTACGCATGTCTCAATTATTCTGTGATCGTCTTTCTCGCTTACCTCAGTATCGGTCTCCCGGATTTCATCATCGGTTCTTAATCTCATAGTGGTCTTGAGTCTTATATTGCCTGTCTGCCATGCCATAATAGCTTCATTTTTACCCGAATAGGTTTTTGGCCTGTCAGTATCCATCTTCATATCGGTTATGTAATAACAGCCCAAAATCATATCAAATCGAGGAGTCACAATCGGCTCTCCCGAGGCGGGCTTTAACAGGTTTTTACTCGAAAGCATTATCTCGCCTGCCTCTTTTTTGGCATTGTCGGAAAGAGGAACGTGGACAGCCATTTGGTCGCCGTCAAAGTCAGCGTTAAATGCCTGACAAACAAGCGGATGAATCTGAATAGCTTTTCCTTCAATTAAAACCGGAAGGAATGCTTGGATTCCGAGCCGGTGCAAGGTCGGAGCGCGATTAAGCATAACATAATGACCTGCAGTAACTTGCTCCAGAACATCCCAGACGACTGGATCTTTCTGTTCGATAAGCTTTGTAGCATTCTTGACGTTGTAGACGTGACCCTCGCTAATTAATTTAGCGATGACAAATGTTTTGAATAGTTCGAGGGCCATTACCTTAGGAATTCCACATTGATGAAGCTCGAGATCCGGTCCGATAACAATAACTGAACGGCCCGAATAATCGACTCTTTTACCAAGCAGGTTTTGTCTGAATCTGCCCTGTTTACCCCTTAGGATATCAGATAGGCTTCGTAGTTTTCTCTGGTTTCCGGCAACTGCAGCTCTTCCGCGTCGCGCTGAATTATCAAGAAGAGCGTCCACAGCCTCCTGCAACATTCTCTTTTCGTTTCTGCAGATAACTTCCGGGGCTCCCGCTGTAAGAAGTTTTTTAAGACGATTATTTCTGTTCAACACTCTTCTGTACAGATCATTTAAGTCGGAGGCGGCAAATCTCCCTCCGTCAAGCTGAACCATCGGTCTTAAATCAGGTGGAATAACAGGAAGGTTCTTTATAATTAACCACTCCGGTTTTATGCCGGCTGACTTCATATCTTTAAATACTTTAAGCGATCTAAGCAACTTCTTTCTATTGGCTGTAATACTACCCTCTAAGCGCCCCTCACGATTTTTGATCTCATTGTTCAAGTCGGTGTTTTTGAGAAGCTCTAGAATTGCCTCTGCACCGATTGCAACTTTGGCAACATTTCCGTATTTCAATGAGATAGAGGTGTACTCGCTTTCACTTAGGACCTTCTTGTATTGGATTGACTGAAGCTCGCTTCTTGAAGCCTTAAAAGAAGCTTCTAGTTTACTTAGCGCAATTTCGTTGTTTTTAAACCTAGGATCTTTTTTGGCTTCATCGAACTCCTTCTGCAGCTGCTCCAAGGATTGGGCTTTGAGCTCTTCATTCACTGAAATTACAACGAAAGCGGCAAAATAAGCTACGGACTCGATATCGGAAATTGTCATATCGAGAACAGTTGAAATAACTCCGCTGCCGCCTCGGATATACCAAACATGCACAACCGGAACAACGAGTTCTATGTGCCCCATCCGTTCACGTCTTACTTGGGACCTTGTTACTTCAACTCCGCAGCGATCACAAATTACACCCTTATAGCGAATTTTCTTGTATTTTCCGCAATAACACTCCCAGTCCTTGACCGGTCCAAAAACTCTTTCGTCAAATAACCCATCGCGTTCGGGTTTTTGAGTTCGATAGTTAATAGTCTCCGGCTTGGTTATTTCTCCATAAGACCACTCAATAATCTCTTCGGGAGAAGCTATTTGCAGTTTGATTTTATCAAAATCTTTAAGCACAACGTCTTTTTGAACTTTTGCGGATCGATTATTCATTTTCCTCCTTGTCTATGCTTTCTTCTTGGGGTGGATTTTGCTCCTGACCTGCTAAAATCTCGGTTAGTTCACGATCCTCTTTTTCACTATCATCGGTAGTTTCTCTCTCGGGGAAAACCTCTCTTCTTGGTAGGGTTCTGGCTTTATATTCTTCCTCGGTTACCTGCTCTATTCCGCCAATCATCTCAGGAGAGAGTGCCAATCCTTGAAGTTCTCTGACTAAGACATTAAACGAAGCCGGAACAGACGGTTTCTCGATTTTTTCGCCTCTGATAATAGATTCATAAGCCCGTGATCTTCCGGTAACATCGTCCGATTTGATGGTAAGCATTTCCTGCAAGATATGAGCGGCGCCGTAAGCCTCGAGAGCCCAAACTTCCATTTCCCCAAATCTCTGACCTCCAAATTGGGCTTTTCCGCCAAGTGGCTGCTGGGTAACCATAGAATATGGTCCAACAGATCTGGCGTGCATTTTATCGTCAACAAGGTGAGCAAGCTTCAAGATGTATTTGTGTCCTACGGTTACCGGCGATTCAAAAGCTTCGCCCGTCTTACCATCATAGAGGGTCATCTTTCCGTCCTCTGAAAAGCCTGCCTGCTTCAATAATTCCTTTATTTTATCGACACTCACACCATCAAACACAGGAGTGGCGACCATCATATCGAGTCTATTAACTGCAAGCCCGAGATGTGTTTCAAGTATTTGCCCTAAGTTCATTCTGGAAACTACTCCGAGCGGATTCAAGATTATGTCAACCGGAGTTCCGTCTTCAAGATAAGGCAGGTCTTCAGCAGGCAAAACGGTCGAAATTACACCCTTGTTTCCATGTCTTCCAGCAAGTTTGTCACCGACTGAGATTTTTCGCATTTGTGCGACCGATACTTCCACCATTTGGTTTACACCTTCTGGCAGTTCATCATCGGCATCTTTTGAAAATAGTTTTATATCAATAACTTTTCCTTTTTCGCCATGTGGCAATCTTAGGGATGAATCTTTAACATCCTTGGCTTTTTCTCCAAAGATGGCTCGAAGCAGTTTTTCCTCGACGGATAATTCTGTTTCCCCCTTGGGTGAGATTTTTCCAACCAAGATGTCACCCGCTTCAACTTCCGCTCCGACAAGAACAACACCGTTTTCATCCAAATTGGAAAGAGCTTCTTCACCGACATTTGGAATGTCGCGAGTAATTATTTCAGGGCCGAGCTTAGTATCTCTAATTTCAATTGAGTATTTTTCAATATGAATCGAAGTTAAGACGTCTTCTCTGACTAGGCGGTCCGAGATGAGAATAGCATCTTCGTAGTTTCCGCCTCGGTAGCTCATAAATGCAACCAGGACATTTCTACCAAGAGCCAAATAGCCACTGTCCGTTCCGGGACCGTCAGCAATTACATCACCCTTCTTTACGGAGTCTCCTGATTCAACAATAATTTTTTGGTTTATACATGTGCCCTGATTCGAGCGAGTAAATTTTTCGATAAAGGAAGTGTGCTTTTTTCCACTTGAATCTTTTATAACAACTTTATCGCCTGACGCCTCTTCTACTTTTCCGTTAACGGGAGAAAGAACAATGTGCCCCGATGATTTTGCTGCATCAGCTTCCATTCCTGTTCCAACAATCGGTGCTTCGGTTTTAATAACCGGAACAGCTTGTCGTTGCATATTCGATCCCATGTTGGCGCGTACGGCGTCGTCATGCTCAATGAAGGGAATCAGGGCGGTTGTGATAGATGCGATTTGTTTGGGCGAAACGTCCATATACTGAATGCTTGAAATATTTTCAATCGAAGGAGAGCCGAATTTTCTAACTGGTACGCGCTTTCCTATTAAGTAACCATCTTTGTCTTTTTTGGTTGATGCCGGAGCAATAACTGATTTTTCTTCTTCCGAAGCATCTAAATAAACTATCCTTTTGGTTGCCTTTGGTCTTGATTTTTTTTGCTCAACAACCAAGTAAGGTGTTTCGATAAAACCGTAATCGTTAACTTTTCCATATGAGGCCAGATATCCAACCAGTCCGATGTTTGGACCTTCGGGTGTTTCGATTGGACAAATTCTTCCATAGTGAGATTGATGGACGTCTCTAACTTCAAACCCTGCTCTTTCGCGCGAGAGTCCACCCGGGCCGGTAGCTGAAAGGGTTCTTTTGTGTTCAAGCTCCGAAAGTGGATTGGTTTGGTTCATAAATTGGGACATTTGGCTAGAAGCAAAAAACTCTTGCAAAACTGCCACTATCGGCCTTGAGTTTACAAGCTGAGCCGGAGTGGCAGTTTCGGTCTCCACGACGCTCATTCTGTCCTTGATAATTCTTTCCATTCTCAAAAATCCAACTCTAAGACGTGATTGGACGAGTTCGCCAACCGCTCTTACGCGTCTGTTTTTTAAATGATCGATATCATCTGGCTCTGCCATCGGGTCATTGTTCAATCTGATTATCTCTCTAATTATTTCGATAACATCGTCAAGCCTGAGAATTCTTCCAGCAATGTCTTCTTTTACGTTGATATCAAGTCTCTTGTTGGCTTTATATCGTCCAACCTTACCGAGATCATATCTCTTGGGATTAAAGAAAAGTGCATCTATGAAGACTTTTGCCGCTTCGGCTGTTGCCAAATCACCTGGTCTGATCCTCTTGTAGACTTCTACCAAGGCGCTGTCTTGATCTTTGGCAGAATCCTTAGATATTGTTTGCTCGATATATTTCATCTCGGGATTATCATCAACATCGGCAAACTTTCTAGCAATTTCCTCATTTGACTTCATCCCCATCGCTTTTAGAAAAGTTGTAACGGGAATTTTTCTTTTTCTATCTACCTTGACAGAAATGACGCCGCGATTTGAAGTTTCAAACTCGAGCCATGCGCCGCGCGACGGAATTAATTTAGCACCAAACAATTTCTTACCGCCGGTATTGTCCACAACGAAGATAACACCATATGATCGGACAATTTGAGAAACGACGACTCTTTCAATTCCATTTATAATAAAAGTACCCCGATCGGTCATGACGGGAAAATCACCGAGAAAAACCTTCGAGGCCTTGTTCTTTTTAGTAATTTTGTTGGTTAAAATAACATCGCACATCAGCGGAGCCTTGAAAGTCAGATTTCTGCTTCTGGCGGTCATTTCGTCAACTTTTGGCTCTCCCAGTCCGAATGAACCGAATTCCAAATTCATCGCCTCCCCGGTAAAATCATCTACCGGAGATATTTCGTCGAGTAACTCTTTGATTCCCTCTTCAAAAAGCCACCTATATGAACTCTTCTGTATTTCGATTAAGTTTGGCAACTCAACTTTGACATCATCTTTTGTAAAGAAAGTGTACTCTTTCTTCTGGCGTTCTTTTTTGGCCATTTGTGATTTTACCCCTTCAGAGCCCATAAATAGAATCCAACTCTTCTATTTTTTGAACTATTTATTTTTTAGTTAAATTTCCGGAGTCTTTATTTTTACCCAACGTATCGTCTGATATATCAGAATTTGTTACCAAAACACAAAACGCTTGCACACAGCAAGCTAACCCTCCTGCAGTATTAGCAGTTTGCGAAAAGCACTAGTTATTACGTATTAAATTTGTCTTAGTTGATTATATCGTATTTGTTTTGTTTGTCAACAGTATGTATGGGTTGCATACATATGAGACTCTGGGAGAACTTTTAGTAGATAATCAATGGGCGTTTGGTTGTGAAGCGCTTTATGTACTCTTTGAGTATTGTACCATATGAGATACTCAATCAACTTTTGGTTGAACTCATCT
>JBDRAU010000081.1:0-26990 GCA_043823315.1 bacterium | reverse complement strand
TTTATCTCTTTTTGCTCGAAATTGAATATCAGACAACTTGAATCAATTTCATTGCTTTTGAAATAAATTTTTTGATGATCTGCATTTTTACCGATAGTATCGATTCTGGTTATTTCACATTTTTCTATTGCAAAAATCGGTCGAGGGTTTCCCATGCCAAATGGTGCAAGTTTTTCTAACTGTTCGATAGATTCAACTCTTAAATCGGATATTCTCACCATTGCATCAACTTTCAATATTCGCTCATAATAGTGCTTCGGAAATTCTCGGCTAATTTTTTCAATTTTCTTTTTGAAGTTTTCATAATTGTTTTTACTTAGCGATAGGCCTGCTGCCATCGCGTGACCGCCGCTGGAGAGGAGATATTCACCGCATTCCCCTATCAGATTAGTAATATTGATTTTATCAATCGACCTAGCACTTCCCTTCAACTTATCGCCCTTTGTACTCAAAACGATAGTAGGACGATAGTACTTTTCACAAACTCTAGAAGCAATAAGTCCCACAATTCCCTCTTCAAAATCACCCTTTACAACAATGATATTTTTTTTACCTAGCCTTAACTTTTCAATCATTTCTATGGCCTTCTCGACACTGTGCAAAAGAAGCTCCTGCCTAGTATTGTTCAGATCATTGAGCTTGTTAGCTATTTTTTTATTTTCCTGAATATTTTCACCAACTAATAACTCGAAGCTATCGCGCGGATGAGCAATCCTACCGGCAGCATTAAGCCTTGGAGCAATCACAAAACCTAGATCATAAACAGTCAATTTTTTATCAACGATCTTTGCACTTTTAAGTAGCTCGATGAGGCCTTTATTCTTTGTTTTCTCAAGCACCAGAAGACCATATTTGACTAGAATTCGGTTATCGCCTGTTAAGGGAACCACATCCGCAACTGATGAAATTGCTGCTAAATCAATAAGCCATTTTTCCCGACCGGATTCTCCGAGAAGTTTTTTCGCTAACATGTACGCTGTTCCACCACCGGAAAGATCCAGATTGGTTTTATTGTTTGTGAGCATTGGGTGAACTATCGCATCAGCCTTTGGCAGCTCGGCAGGTAGCTGGTGATGATCAGCAATTATACTCTTAATGGATGCTCCCTTAAGCAGCAAAACTTCTTCGTGGCTTTTTATTCCACAATCAAGCATGATTACAAGTTTGACCTTCTGCTTGATGAAAAAATCCACAGCCTTGCTACTGAAACCGTACCCCTCTTTCCTTTCAGAAATGTAGTATGTAACCTCGCCTTTGAGGCTCTTTATTGCCCTGTATATGATCGCTCCGGCACAAATCCCGTCTGCGTCGTAATCACAAAAAATTCCAATCTTCTCCCCATTTTTTATTGCATCTTTTATTATTAAAGATGCTTCTGGCAAACTTTTAAGCACGCCACTGGAACTTAAACTATTGTAATCCGGATTTAAAAAAGTTTCGCGGTCTTTAATACCGCGAGCTTTTATTATTTCATTTAATAAATTACTAGGGTAGTTCAGCCTCGCTACCCAACGATTATATTTCATTTTATGTAAGCTACACCTTCCACCCTGACGTCAATATATTCGTGAATATCGCCCTTGCTCTTCTCGATTACTTGGGTCAAGGCACTGATTTGATTTTTTAACGAATAAGAACTGTCGGTTATTATATTAAAGCCGTCCTTGGTAACAAAAGTTATTTTAAATGTTGTCTCTTCCATTTCAGCGCTTTTAACTTTTAAACCGAGATGATTCATTTCATCCAGAGCATCTAGAAAAAATGCGATGAACGATTCTGAAACAACCCTCTCCCCTTCATTTATTTTTATATTTTTTTTATCATTTAGAACAACTTTGTCCTTAGGTTTTGGAATCTTCTGATACGCGTATCCATAATTATCAACCTGAAAACAATTCTCCAGACTGCAAATTATCATCACTTGATTTCTTTCTTTTGCGACTAGTTTGACTGTTTCCGGTAAGCCCCTTACTAATCTAACCTCGCTCAATGAAGGAAATTTTCTTTGACTGTCATACAGAAATTTACCAGTTCTAAGCAAGAGAATATTACGACCAATGAGCTGCTGCTTCATATAATCTGAAATTTCCATAGATTTTATACCAGAAATCTCGATCTTCTTTATCGAAAAAACCCCTGAAAAAAACAAAAAATAACATACAGCAACCCCGACAATAATATAAAAAACACTCACTAGCGGTTTCAGACTAAAGCTTTTGGAGCGCTTATCTTTTTCCGTTTGTCTAATTATTTCCGGTCTTTTAAAATTAAACCTCTCCTTTTGCATGTCTATTTCCAGTCACCAAAATATTCTATTTCTTCTTCAAGATCGACACTATATTTTTCCCGAACGAGATCTCTCATTTTCTCAATAAGATGTCTTGCATCATGAGCTGTTCCCTCGCCACCGTTAATAATCCAGTTGGCATGAAGATTGGAAACTCCTATCTTCCCAACCTTGAGTTTTTTAGCGCCAGATTTATCGAGGAGATATCCGGCAGTTCTCTCGGGAGAATCATCATTTTTGTCTGATGAGCCGAGATTCTTAAAAACACTCCCTGTAGTTTTCTGACCTAGGGGTTGATGGGACTCCCGCCAGACTTTGAACTTTGCAATTGTCCTAGAAATTTCCTCGGGTTTCTTTTTTTGAAACTGGAAAGTCGCACTTAAAATTACTGGCGGAAAATTATCTTTTTTATACTTTAGACGACTGGAGCGATAATTAAAATCAAACCATTCATTTTGTGCATTTACCATCTTCTCACTGGACAACATTATTGTTGCCGATTTTAAAAATGAACCAATACTTACATCGTGAGCACCAGCATTGACACAAATCGCTCCTCCCACCGTTCCCGGTATTCCAAATAAACTCTCAAGTCCGGACAGGCCGTTTGCTGCGCAAGTTAATATCATCCGGCTTAGAGAAGCTCCACTCTCGGCAACAATTTGAGATTTTTGTTTATCCACAGTTATGGAATTAGCTTTGTTGACAATAACTAAGCCCTCAAAAAACTTATCGGAAATGAGTACATTTGAACCATTGCCTAGTAATTTATATGGCATTCCAAGAGATCTAGCAGTCTCTACTGCCTCTATTAGCTCATCAACATTTTTAACTATCTTGAAGTATTTTGCCGTACCACCAAGTCCGATAGTCGTATATTTATCAAGTTCAACTGATTGTTTGAATATATTTGTTAATTTATCGCTATCCATCGCTTTATATATTTGTTATTTTGTTTATTTTAGTCGCCCAGATATGCCTCTGCTACTTTATTTACGTCGGTTGCTCCCATCGTCATTACAACGTCATTTCCAGAAGCATTTTTTCTAATAAAATCTTCCGCATCCTTGTAATTATTTATGTAAAAAAACCTTTTATTGTCCTTGAGGTAAGAAACTAGACCCTCTGAAGTTTTTTGCGGTTTTTCGTCCCTACCAGCAACCTTAAAGACAGGCATAAGGCCGATTATCTCGATTTTACTATCTTTGAACGCTTTAGCAAATTTTTCATAAAAATCATCGAATCGTTTTTGTTGATGAGGCTGGTAAATTAAAATCTTGCGCTGCTTGGGATGAACTTCAGATAATGCTTGCAGAGTAACTTCGATCTCACTTGGATGATGACCATAGTCATCATAGACCATAACCCCATCCTTTTGCCCTAAGAACTCAAATCTTCTTGATGCACCTTCGTAATTTTGAATTGATTGGGAGATATCATCCGGGTTAACGCCTAGGAATCTAGCAACACAATATGAAGCCGCACAATTAAGGGCAACGTGCTTTCCTGTTTTGGAGATAGAAAACTCATCTTGGTCGATCTTGAAACTGCACACACCATTTTGCACTTGATAACAACTCACTTTAGCATCAGCGCTCGAGTTAAATCCATAAGACAAAATCTTAATTTTTTTATTGATTAAAATCTTTCTATTCCTTTCAACCAAGGTAGCAGTATTTCTATCGTCGGCGCAATAGACCAAGAGGCCTCCGGAATAAATATTATTTATAAAAAGTTCAAAAGCTTTCAGTATCTGTTTTAAACCACCCTTGAAATAATCCAGGTGTTCCTCTTCAATATTTGTTATGACAGCAATCTTGGTTTTAAAGTCCAAGAAAGATCCATCGTATTCACAAGCCTCACTGACAAAATCGATCCCTCCGCCCAAATGATGAGAGGAACTATTTTTCTTTGATGGCGCCCCAATCAAAAATGTTGGATCGAGTTTAGCGCGAACTAGAATATTTGACAAAATACTGCTAACCGTTGTTTTACCATGCATACCGGCAATAGAAATGCCTCGATACCCTCCCATTAAGCTACCTATCATCTGTGATCTCTTAAAGAGCTTTATCTTAAGCTTTTTAGCCATATTGTGCTCTACGCGGGCTTGCGAGTGAGCATTTGCCGCAGAAGAATAAATAACCTCATCGTAGGACAAATTAATATTGCTACTTTTGTGTCCCCCCGTTTTTAAGTCGCTCCCCCTAACCTGAATACCCATTGATATCAAAATTTCAGCAAGCCCCTTCATAGAAACCCCGCCAATACCTATCATAAAAATCTTCTTAAGTTTTTTGACTTTAAAGTACTCTAAGAAATCTATCACTAAATCTGCAATATATTTATCAGAATCCGGAAAATATATTGCAGAAATCTTTCGATCTTGTTTTTTTTCGATTAGATCGTTGATAGCCTTCAATAAATCCGAAGAAGTATCGGAATCACTTACTGTTGTTGCTAGGTTTAAACTTTCCAGAAGATCGGCATTGTCCTTTTGGTGCGGAGCAATCGATTGCGAGATCGGAACAAAGATCGCTTTTTTCCCCAGAGCGGCAATTTCGAAGATACTTGTTGCGCCAGAACGCGATATTACAAGCTTCGCGTTCTTCAGAAAATTGGCCATATCGGCGCGATACTCATAATATTCGTAATTGCCGGCGAATTTTTTACCGAGTTTATTTTTAAAGTCTTTGGCTCTTGTCTCATTTCTTCCAGTCAAATGTATTACCTTGTGTTTGCTAACCAGTTTTTCTAAAATCTCAAAGATTTTGCTGTTTAGTGACAATGCTCCCGAGCTGCCACCCATTATCAGGATATAATCCTCGGAAAGCTGCCTGATTTTTTTAAAATCTTCCCTAATTGGCAATCCGGTATAAATTGCTTTTTTTCTAACCCACAGTGGATAAATCCCAATCGGAAAAGCAGTCAGGATTGCATGGGAAAACTTAGAACAAATTCGCGTTGTTAATGAAGGCGTTACATCGGATTCATGCAAAATAAAATTAATTTTCAAGATTCTCGCCGCTAAACAAACTGGAACGGAAATATATCCGCTGCGGGAAATTATAATGTCGGGCTTATAAGACCGCAGGATAGAAAGAGATTGGATAATGCCAGCAAACGATAGAAAAAATCCAAAAAAATTTCTCAAAATAGATCCCAGTGAAATATCTCGGCGCAGCTTTCCACTTAAGATTCTCTTGTTTTTCATCCCTTCGTAAGTCAAGATTGATCTTTCAACCTTGCTTCCATCTCCCAAGAAAAGAAATTTACATTTAATTTTTTCCGACAAGGCTTTGGATATAGAAATAAGCGGATAAATGTGTCCACCCGTACCTCCACCAACTAAAATGATCCTTTTAATCTTCTTGGGCATATTTAGAAATATTTAAAAGTATTCCGATCTGGATAAATGAAATAACAAGAGAAGTCCCTCCATAAGATATAAATGGCAGGGTTACACCAGTAAGCGGTATAAGCCCAAGCATGGCAGAAATATTAATAAATGCCTGTATGAGAAGCGAAGAGACAATTCCGATTGCCAAAAGTCTTCCGAAGTTATCCCTTACGCGAGAGGCAGTTTTTATTCCCTGATAGAACAAATACAGGTAGCCAAAAATCACAATTCCGGCGCGAAAAAATCCCAGTTCCTCACAAATGATCGCAAAAATAGAATCAGTATGTGGCTCGGGAAGATAGCGCATTTTTTGCAGACTTTGGCCAAAACCTTTTCCCCACAGCCCTCCTTGGGAAACAGCAATGAAAGCTTGATTAACATGATAGCTTCTATCAAGAGTTTCCGCAGAAGGGTTTAAAAAGGTCATGAATCTTTCCCAGCGATAGCTGGCACTTTTTATAAAACCCAGAAAAGTTAACACCATAAAAGCAAATAATGAGCCCAAATGCCAAATAGGCGCACCGGCAACAAAAAACATCACTGTCGAAGTCAGAATGATAATTGTCAGTGTACCAAGGTCAGGTTCCAGAATAATTAGAAAAGAGATTACAGCAAGCATTAGCGTGAAAGGTATTAATGCTTTAGACAGTTTGTTTAGTTCATATTTTTTAGAATCAAGCCAACTCGCCAGATAAATTACAAATGTAACTTTGGCTAATTCAGAGGGTTGGAATGAGAAGCCAATATTTATCCACCTAGACGCACCTTTAGCCGCATCCCCAATGCCTGGAACAAAAACTGCAACGAGCAGTAACAGAGTGATTACCATTAGCGTAAGTGAGGTTTTTCGCAGGGCACGATAATCAAAATTCGAAAATAAACTCATTGCGATAAACCCTATTGCAAGAGCGATTAATTGCTTCCATACATAATAATAATTGCTTTGGTCGTTAAACTTTTCAAACGCAACCACGGTAGACGCAGAAGCAATCATTATCAACCCAAACACCGCTAGTGCAAAAGCAACAATCGCAATTTTATAATTTGGTTTTCTTCTCTCTTTTTGGTATCTTTCCATCACAAATTTTTAACGAGTGTATTAAATTCGTTCGCTCGTTCGGTATAGTTTTCATATTGATCAAAACTGGCGAAAGCAGGAGAAAACAAAACATTTCCCACCTCGGTTAAATCGAGATTTCCTATTACTTCACTTAGAGTTTTATAGGATCTTAACATACCACGATACCCTTTTCTTCTAAGCGATTCCTCTATTTGAGCACGGGACTCTCCGAATAAATAAACGGCAGAAATAGTATTTCCTTTTACAATTTCATCAGTTAAATCTTCGAAACTCAAGCCTTTTGACGATCCACCAAGCAGAAGAGCAGTTGATCCGTGCATCTGATCGATGGCTGCGATAGTTGAAACTGGATTGGTCGAAGCCGAATCATTAAAAAACTTTACATTACTCTTCTGTTTCACTAATTCAATTCTAAAAGGTAATTTATGAAAAGACTCTTTCAGCTGATCAATATCTATTACTAAATCCTCAGCATATGCAAAAGAAGCGGCAGCAACAAAATCAATAGTTGGAATTTTATGAAACTTGCAAAAATTTTCAACTCCTTCCGAGATCAGTTTACCGCTACAGACAATTGAATCCCGTTCTTTATAGCACGAAGTATCTGATTTATTTAAAGAAAATATAATTTCTTTGTTTGCGAGTTTCTCTAAATCCAGTATTGTCTTATTTTCTTCGCTCGAAACAACAACTGTTTGATCGGAATTTGTAAAAGCTTTACTTTTTGATTTGTAGTAATCGCGAGCATCGTCGTGATAATCCAAATGATCCGGAAAAAGCGGCAAAACCACTGCATAGTCGGCAATACCGGTAAAGTCTTGAAGCTGGAAACTTGACATTTCAAGTACAGTGTAAGACTCATCATCAAGCTGACCAACAAAATCCAATGGATCAAGCTTAATATTGCCACCAACGAAGACTTTTTTATTATTCTGCTTTAAGATTTGCTCTATCAAAAGAACTGTTGTGCTTTTCCCCTTCGTTCCAGTTACAATAACCGACTTTCCTTTTTTATACTCAAAGAAGAGGTTAGAAAGTGAAGTAATTTTATCTTGAGGACAATTGATTTTTTCAATTTTAATCCCGGGACTTCTAAAAACAAAATCAAAACTGCTAAAGTCAATATCATCAAGCAAGCCGTGCTTTATCACTACATCTTCATCCTGATGTATTTCATCCAGTTCTTTATTTTTCTCGTCAAAAACAACCAGCTCTGAGGGCAATAGCTTTAACAAAAAGTCCACTAAACTCTTACCCTCAAAACCATACCCCAAGATCGCAATCTTCTTGTTTTTATATTTATCCATTTATAATTACCAATGCCAGTCCAAGCACGGTCGTGATTGTAGTTATAATCCAGAATCTCATTGTAACCTTAGTTTCGGGCCAACCCATCGCCTCGAAGTGATGATGTATTGGAGCAACTAAGAAGACTTTGCGACGGAAAAATTTCTTTGAAGTGATTTGAATAACAGTCGATAATGCTTCCACAAGCATTACAAAGCCAATAAAGGGCAAGACATAAACTGTGTTTGTCAGAAAAGCAATTACGCCAAGCGTCATTCCAAGGCTCATTGCCCCCGTATCTCCCATGAAAAACCGAGCGGGATAAATATTGAACCACAGAAACGCTAAAATAGCGCCGGTTAAGGTCGCGCAAAAAATCGCTAAGGAATAATTACCCTTTAGCATACAGATAAACGTATAGGCCCCGAAAGCCAAGCCGAAAATTCCGGCAGCCAAACCGTCCAGTCCATCTGTTTGATTGGCTGAAAAAGCAACCAAAACCAGTATGAAAATAAAGATAGGTATATACCAATAACCCAAGACCACTTCGCCTAGAAGGGGAATAAAAAATCCTCTATTTAACCAATCTAATTTAAAGGCAAACCAAATCGATCCTGCAGCGGCAACTAGAACATAAAAGAACAGTTTTGTTCTAAATCTCATACCGCCACGGTCAAAACCCATTCCAATAACATTCATTAAATCGTCAATACCGCCAACGATTCCAGAACCAATAAGGGTAAAAAGCGGTAAAAGCGTCCCTGTTCTTGAAAAGTTACCGATTAGAGTGACCAATGCTGCCGATCCCCAGATCAAGAGACCTCCCATCGTCGGAGTGTTTTCCTTCCCCTTATGAAGCTTAGAGAATATTGGAGTTCTTTTTCCTTCATAGTCAGATGCACGGATTTTCTTGCCTATTTTGTTTTTGTACAAAAAATCGGTAAACAGCGGAGTAGCTAAAAAGGCAATTAAAAAAGTAAATGCCACAAACGAAAACACTTCTAGAAATCTAAACGATTCAAGCGAAAACTGCGTCATCTAACCTCCAGGTAATCGACTAGTTTATCAAGATTATTGCTTCTTGAGCCCTTTACTAAAACGGCGTCGCCTTTCTTTAAAAGCGAACCTATCTCACTGTTTAATTCTGACACATCTTGGTACCACTGATCAAGTCCAAGATCCTTCATGTCCTCCCCCACGCCAATTGTATAATCTGAAACTTTCTTTGCATATTGACTGATTTTCGCATGGGCCTCTTTTGAAATCGGCCCTATCTCTGCCATCTGGCCGAGTACGGCAACCTTACGAGCAAATTTTATGCCACGAAGAGTATCTAGAGCTGCCTCCATCGATGCAGGATTGGCATTATACGACTCATCGATAACTAAAACTTCATCCTTGGTTAAAAACCTTCTTCCTCTTCCGGGAAGTGGCGATAATTTATTAATCGTATCAAGAATTTTCTCAGTTTCTCCTGTTGATAAAAAAGCGGCAAAAGAAGCCATCTCAAGATTTCGAATATTGTGTGGACCAAAAAACTTAAAATTTGTCTCGCGACGAACATTATTGAGATAAAAGTCGAAATGTACCTTGTTTGTATGGACCTCTATATTTTCGGCTTTAGCCGATTTTATACTTGGAATAATATGAACATCCTTTTCAATCTTATTAAAATCCTTTGCCGCTTGAAGCGACTCTCTATCCAGCACCACAGCTTCTCGAGCGCTTAGAGCCAGTTTCCACTTTTCTCGTGCAATGTTTTCACGGGTTTTAAAAATTTCTATGTGAGCTAAGGAAATATTAGTCATTATCACGATATCAGGCCTAGCAATTGAAATTAATTTGTCCATATCCCCTGGCAGATCCAGTGCATATTCTAAGACTAAGAACTTCGGATAACTAAAAGTAAATAATGCTCTAATCGGTGCAGAAATCGCCACAAAAAACCAATTTAAATAATTTTGCGGAGCTTTTTTGTAACCCAGTACCGATAGCGGTAAACCGGTCTTTGTGTTCAAATTACCGCTTGAAGAAGCGACTGATGGCGTCACAGCTTGCAATAATTGGGTGGTCAGATATTTGGTAGTTGTCTTGCCCGAACTACCCGTTATCCCAATAATAAAAGGATGGAATCTTCTTAGAATCCATCTAGCAAGAAGGGCTAATTCTTTTTCGATTATCTTACTCATTCTTGGGAACCTTTAGATAACTATTCAAAAGCCAATCAGCGATCTCGCCGAATATCGGTGCAGCAGAAGACTCAGCCCACTCAACGCTTTTGGGCTTATCAAGCTTAACCAACATAACAAACCTGGGGTCTTTAGCCGGCGCAAATCCCGCAAAGGAACCGATGTGATCACTTTCCTCATAGCCACCCTCCGGTTTCGGAATCTGAGCAGTACCAGTTTTACCCGCTACATCATATCCTTCAACTGCAGCTTTCTTCCCATGACCATTAACTACGACCGAAACTAACATGTCGGTTGTTTTACGAGCCGTATCTTCACTCATGATCTGTTCTCCCTCACCGTTATCAAACAGTTTTTCTTCGCCGCTTTTATAGACAATCCTATCAAGCAAATGCGGCTTAACAAGCTTCCCCTTATTGGCTATTGCAGCATAGGATTGAATGATTTGAATAGGGGTTGCTGAAATTCCCTGCCCGAAAGATATCGTAGCCCGATTCACATCGCGCCAGGATTTTTGCGAGCGAAGTTGACCCGAAGCTTCAGCCGGAAGATCAATACCCGTTTTGGAACCAAAACCTATTTTGTTTAAAAAATTTCCCATTATCTCGTTACCAGCCTTGTTAGCAACCCAGACCATACCGATATTGTCAGAATTTTCAAGAATCTGCGTAACAGTCTCAAAACCCATAGCAGTGTCGGTTGAGTTATGAATTTCATAACCATCTACCGTCACCACATTTGAGAACCCGCCTTCTTCCGGAGATGGTTTGGAGTCAGGTTCGAGTAAATTCGCATCAACTGCAGACGCTACTATGATCGGTTTTAAGATTGATCCCGGTTCCCAGTTCTCGCTCGTTGCAGGATTTAAGAAAACCGATTGTTCTTCTGATTTAATTTCATTAAATTTATTAGGATCAAAATCAGGCGAAGAAGCCATTGCCATAATTCCGCCCGTAGTCGGATCCATAATTATTATCGTTCCGCCCTCAGCGCCATACTTCTTGATACCGTCTTTTAATTTTTTTTCGGCAATATATTGAATGCTCCGGTCGATAGCAAGAACGATATTCGCGCCACTCTTACCAGGTTCGCTCTCCTCAACCTTAATAATTCTTCCTAAATTGTCTTTGACTCCCTTTAAAAGCCCACCCTCACCCTTTAGAAGACCGTCGTAGTATTCCTCAATTCCATACTTTCCATTGCCATCATAATCGACAAATCCAAGAACTTGCGAGAGAAATTCCTGCTCTGGATAAAACCTTGAATATTGCCCCTCTAAGTAAATACCTTTTATGTTTAGGTCCGCTATTTTATCCGCCTCCTCCTTTGATAATCTCTTTTTTAGAGGTGGAATATACCACTTATCACAATTAATTTTGCTATAAATATCTTCTTCTTTTTCACCGATAAGAGAGGAGAGTTTCTTGGCAGCATCCCTTTTATCAGCAATGTGTCTTGGTACTACGGTCACATTGAAAAGTTCAAGATCTGATGCTACCGGAAAAATCCCATTTTTCTTCTGATCAACGAGATTAAGGCTGTCATTATCTTTAATATAAATGTCTCCACGCTTGGCGGGTTGATCGATCTTGGTATAGTACTGTCTTTCCGCCATCTCCCTGTACTGGCCAGAGACAATAACTTGCTGCTGGAAAAGGCGAAATATCAGAAAAATTGAAATAATCAAAACAAAAAAGGACAAATACTTAAGCCTTTTTTCTCTTGATATGTCTAATTTATCACTGTCTGTCATTCGGATGCTGATTCCATGCCTTGTTCTTCGGCTTTATCCTGAATTATCGAAAGGGCTTTAAGCCGGTTGGCTTCGACTTCCAGTCTTTCCTTTTCAGCGGTTAGCTTGCCACTTTCATCCTCAAGGCCTGAAACAATGTAGTTTTTAGCAGCGCTCTGGCTGGACTGAGACAGATAGAAAAGCGAAAAAGCCGCAAATACCACTATAGCTAATATCTTAACAGCGTTGGGACCCAATACAACTCTACGCTCCAGCGATCTTTTTCTCTGTCCTAAATCTCTTGTCCGTTTTCCTACAATAAACATCTTTTCCCTCTTCAATTAATTATCTCTGCTGCCCTCAGTTTTGCGCTACGACTCCTGGGATTCTGTTTCGTCTCCTCGTAAGTTGCAACAACGGGTTTCTTTGTTAAAAGTTTGATTTTGCCCAAAGAGGCAAATTTTTTAAATGTTTCTTTGACAATTTTGTCTTCCTTGCTATGAAAACTAATTACCGCGATCCTGCCCCCTTTGTTTATATGATTAATTGCAACTGGTAAAGTTTTCTCTAAAACACCAAGTTCGTTGTTTACCTCGATCCTAAGTGCTTGAAATGTTTTTGTTGCGCTATTGGTCCTTCCTCTTTTTCTAACAGTGGCCGATATTATCGCTGCAAGTTCCTTGGCCGAAGTTATTTTCTTTGTTTTTCGCTTTTCAACAATTGCTTTAGCAATTCTCCTTGAATAATATTCATCAGCGTTTTTAAACAACAGATCGGCTAAATCTTTTTCGGGAAGGGAATTAACCAAGTCGCTGGCACGAGTTACGCTTTTTTTATCAAGACGCATGTCCAAAGTAGGGTCGTTAAAGCTAAATCCCGATTTCTTCGTATCGAAATGATACGACGAGAGACCAAGATCGAACAAGATTTTGTCGACTTTTTTGATTTTTCTACTTTTCAAGATGCTTGCAAGGTGCAGGAAGTTTTCGTTAACAATTGATATTCTTTTATCTGTGGATTCGTTTTTCACAAGTTCGATAATATCCTCATCCTGCTCTATTGCGATTAAACGTCCCTTGTTTCCAATGTGCTGCAGTATCTCTTTGGAGTGTCCACCAAAACCAAAAGTGGCATCTACTACTTCGTCCCCTTGACGCGGATTAAGATACTCAAGAACCTCCTTTATCAATACACTTTTATGATATTCTTCCATATTTGTAAACGACACGGGCGGAAAGGTTCCTCAATAACTTCCGGGTATTGGTTGAACCAAGAACCCAGAAAGCTAATCCCCCGTAAAACGAGGAGAGCAACCCCCCTCCTTGCCCCGAAGGGTTGTTCGGGTAAACCGCCCATGTCAAAACACTCGTGAGCAGCTGACCTAAAGTCAGCACTTCACGTCGCTACTCATTTTCAAACCCCAAGCTCCGATAATTCCTCTACGATCTCTTCGGCTTTTTTATCAGCCTTGGCTGATTCTTTTTCCCAGTTCGACTTCGACCAGATTTCGATCCTGTCATAAAGTCCGGTTATAATCGCGGTTTTTGTAAGTGAGCTAAATCGCCTAAGACTTGCCGGGATCAAGATTCTGCCCTGATTGTCAAATTCAGCCTCAACAGCACTTGCTAACATTAAACGTGAGTAAAGCCGAGCCGATGATTTACTGATTGGTAACGAGGAGATACTTTGCGCCATCGTGGTGAATTTTGTTTTGCTAAAGAGGAAGAGACACCCGTCCAAACCTTTCGAGACGATTGCCCCTTCTTTGAGCTCACGCCTAAACTTTGCCGGGATTGCAACTCTTCCTTTTTCATCGAGCGAATGCTCAAACTGTCCAATAAACATTTTTTCACCACTTTTCCCCACCTCTTTCCACTGCCACCATATTACCCCCTTACAAGGTCGTGTCAATACCAGACAAATACCGAACAACTAAGTCAGTAAAATCAGGGTGCCTGCCCCTCACTCTGCACTCCATGTGACAACAGAACGTAGTTCGTTTCACTGGAAGTAGTAGTGACGGGGTCAACCCAGAACAAACCCCGAACACCTAAACCATTCGAAACGCTGGTTTCCCGCAAGTTGCAGATCTTAATTTCCTGACAATTAGTTCTTAAATCACTTATTTAAAATGGTACTCCCTAGAAATTGCCGGTGAAAGACAGGACAAAATTTCTCGAGGTATAGTTTCGCCTAGTTTCGCAAGTTCAGAGGCACTGACAAACTCTTCTTTTTGGCCTCCGATTAGAACCACTTCGTCACCGACGGTGCACTTAACACCCGTTACGTCAATCATCAGCGCATTCATGCAAATCCTACCGACCACCTTCACTCTTGAGCCAGCAACTAACGCTTCCGATTTATTGGACAAACTCCTAGGATAACCGTCTGCATAACCAACCGGAACAATCGCTATTCGCTTAGATGAGGACGCCTTATAAATACGATCGTATGAAACTGACTCGCCTTTGGCAACGCGCTTGATAGAAACTACTTGTGATTTTAAAGAAAGAACCGGTTGAAGCTTGTCTTGAAACTTCTTATTATCGCTATAGCCGTAGAGTCCCTGTCCGATCCTGACAGCGTCAAACTGGCTTTCGTTGTAAAGAAAAGTCGTGTCGGTTGCAGCCATGTGCACTAACGGTATTTGAATTTTCTGTTGCTGAAGATAAAAAAGAACGTTTTGAAATTCCTTTAGCTGCTGAAGACAAAACTCCTTGTCTTCGGGAGCAGCAAAATGAGAATGTATCCCCTCGATCCTGATATGTTCGAACTTCAAAACTTCTTGATATTTCTCCGCCGCCTCAAACGACTTGAAACCAAGCCGGTTCATGCCGGTATCAACTTTGAAATCCACCCTCACCCAGCGGTTGTGCTTCTTTGCTTCAAGGTGAAGCAAATACAAAACATCTAAATCATAAGCTGTCAGGGTAATATCAAATTCGATTGCTTTATAAAAATCTTTTTGGTCAACATAACCCAGAACCAATATTGGTGAGCGAATTTTATTAACCCTCAACTCAACCGCTTCCTCGATCGATTGAACCGCCAAGATATCAGCACCGCTTGTCCAAACCGCTCGCGCCGTTTCTACCAAACCATGCCCGTACGCATTTGATTTCACCACGCCAATAATTTTTGTCTCCGGGTAAATAATTTTCTTCACCTGGGACAAATTATGGACAATGGCGTTTAAATCAACATCTATAGTTGCATTCATATTGGATTTATAATATATGATCAGGCAACATCTTACCAAATTCAAACGAAAAATACTGCCTTATAAGATTATAGGTTTTCTCGAAAACAATTTTATTTGCCTTATAGTTTACGATGTCGTCCGTTTTTGAATCAGAGAGAAATTTAAGAAGTTTCACCTCGTCTTTTCCGATATCAAGAAAATTTTCCTTGCAACAATCGGTGTGTGACAGACCGCCCTTCAGATTGAAAACGAAATCATCTTTGGCAGAAATTTGCCTGTGACAATTTGAGCAACCGATAAAATTAGGTAAATATCCAAGGTCATTTAAAACCTCAATTAAGAACTTTAAGAAAATCAGTTGCTTTTCGTGATCCGAAACCGACCTGATTAATTTCGCCAGTACCTCGTATGTGCGCTCATGCGGTTCGTCTAGCTCAAAGAGCTTATCGATAATCTTCAGGCCAAAACTGATTTTTTGAGTTTTATCAAATTTTCCCCGCGCACCAAACGGATGAAATATCGGCTCGATTTCAGAAATTATGTCGATCGATTTGGTCCTGTGAATGTGAAACTTAGCGATCGTGGCTAAATCTGAATTTGGGCTCAAGCGGTTTCCTGGACGTCTGGCACCTTTAGCTAGAGCTTCAATCTTGCCCAACTCTTTGGAAAACAAAGTTAAGATCCGGTCTTTTTCCAGAAAGTTACGCCTCTTGATTATAATGGCATCTGATCGATAAGTTCGCATAAGTAAACATTATTGATTTTTGTTCTAAAAAGCAAAGGGCGCTTTCGGAACTCGGTCCGGAAGCGCCCGATATGTGAAAGGCAGTCAAAGTTCAACCACCTGTAGTTTTTGGACGGAGCGGGGGCTATTGCCGACCGCTCCTCTTTGAGATTGTTGCGGAAACTGTCCCCATTGCTGAGTTCAGTTGTCGCCCACAAACTAATGCGGGTCTAGGGATTGGGATCTCACCGCCACCCATCCGCTTGCATCGATTTTGTCTGTTAAAATGAGGTTCTACTCATCACAACAGACGGAGTTTCACTGCCAAGATACTTGGCAAGCCAGAACCAGAACAACATCTCGAACCAGTTCTGGGAAAAAGATTATCCTCTTCTCAAAACTCGTTCCTGACCTATAAATTGAAAACCGCGCCTCGGGGCGCGGTTCTGGGGGAAAATCATATTGATGATCTTTTCCTCAGAACCGCCCTTCCATTTTTTTAACACATACAAAGCGGAGGGCATTGCCACCGATAATTGATCTTGTTGGTGTGTAATTCATTTTCATGTAAATTTAATACTAAACTTTCTTCGAGTGCTTGTCAAGAGCTAGCCATTTGATCGCTCGAGCAAAACCTTTTCCACCAATTTTTGGTCTTCTTCGGTATTAATTCCCTGCGCTTCATCTATGTTCTGAATCTCTACTGTTTCTACCTTCTCGCCCTCCCGAATTGCCATCTCAACAATCACATTGACATAATATTCTTTTTTGACAGAACTCATTGGAATCTTAGGCAAGTGCTTAAATAGCCAGACATTATCAACTACAAAAATGCTCGGGCTTTTTTCTCTGATTTTTAACTCTTCTTCCGTTGCCTCGGGAACCTCAACGATTGAAGCAACTCTGTTTTGACCGTTCCTGATCACCCTGCCATAGTTCTCAAATCGCTCACTTACAACCGTCGCAAAAGTTAAAGTCGCCCCTGAAGATTTAGCTTTATCGATTAATTTTTCGAAAGTTTCGCTGCTGTAGAGTGCATGATCGCCGTTTGTTATTAAGGTAAAACCATCCTCACTCCCAATCAGCTCCTCGGCACATCTTACCGCATGAGCAGTACCAAGCTGCTCCTTTTGCCAAACAAACTCGCTCTTTTCACCGAGATAATCGATGATCTGGTTGCCCAAATAACCAACAACTGTGATAACTCTATCCACCAATCCTTTTTCTTTTAACTTTACAAATGGTTCAATCGCCCAACCGATAATGGGTTTTCCGGCAACTTCAAACATTACTTTCGGCTTATTTTGAGCGCCGATTCTTGTCCCTTTTCCGGCGGCCATAATAACAGCAAATACTTTTTTATTATTAGTCATATCTTCTAAAAACTAGTTATTTTCTTTAATCAATATACCTTGAAAGATCAAGAAAAAAAAGAGGGAGGGGCTTGGAACGGACTCTCCCGTCCGGCCAACCCCCTCCCCAAACAACAGGACTTCCTCCCTTGGAGTATAGTCCTTGGAAAACAACGCCCACTGCAGCTCTCCAGCCGCAACAGAGCTCTCCTGCTCCGGGGCAAAACACTTGCTACCCGATTTCAGCTACAACATTCGAGCAACAGGACTATCGGTACAAGGGACCACCAGAGATAATCAGCACCCTCCTTGACTACAAGAGTGTTGCGACAACTTCTGGTTGTGCACTGCAACCTTGTCCTCCCTCTCCTCTCGATTTGTCAACCTTGTCAGCTCTTAAACTAATTACTCAAGAGCTCACAGACAAACAAAAACCGGCCCCTTGGCCGGATTATTTTTTGGTTTTTATTTTACAAACCTAATCTATCCGGCCTCCTGTGTCGGTAAAGAAAAACCAAAAATAACTATTTCTTATATTCATGACTTTATCAATTTAGCATATAGCGATTTATCTGTCAATAATTGAACGGCTCAATGGTGAGCCGTTCAAAAAGAAAGGGCCGGGATCCCTTGCGGGTCCGGCCCTGATATATTGCTTGAGTACAGGGCTTTCTCACCCCAACTCCCTTTTCATCTGCTCTGCTCTCTTGGGAAAACATCTCTCAAGCTCAGCCTTGAATTCCTTGAGAGTCAAACCATCATGGCACGATAAAATGGTTTGATTACCTACTCCCAATCGCCCCACGCCACCGTGCGTATTCCAAAAAACCCGCGGGACCGGAAACCATCTGCGGGCAAGATCTAGAAGCAGATCGCTCGACATTCCTGAAACCTCCTTCAAATGTGCTATCACGTCCGTCAAGAATCGGAGTCCTTAACAGACGAATAACCCTATAAAACAAACAGCCACCTGTGGTGGCTTGTTCTCTTTATTCAATTTCTCCAACTAATTTTAAACCGCCACCGTTTATACGCCGTTTATAATAATATCTACAAAGGCAGTATTGAATTTCATACAAAAGTAATTTAACAAAAATCTTGTAAAAAAGAAAGGGGCTTGGCGGACTTAAGTCCGCCAAGCCCCGTAGATGAAACCTCTCGCGACAGTACCCGCACTATGGTCGAGATGGCTTGGCCTCGACTCCCTTCGCAGCATGGTACTCCCGAATGATCTTAGCGAAGGCCATAGCAACCCAGAGACTTCTGTTCGGCCAGGAGCAATCAGCCCTGTATTCGCTAACCACTTCCTCGCCCTGGGGAGTCAGTACAACAATGGAAACCCCGCTGTACATAGGGTAGCTTTCCTTACAGCAAGCAAAGAGGTCGATCATGCCGGGGTAGACATCAACCCTAAGCAGACGCCAACATTCCTCCTCGGGAAAACCGAATGCCTGCTTTGTAGCATTCAAGACAGCCGGTTCAAACCCACCTCCATTCAGCATCGATACTCCCTCGAGCCATTGGCCATCCATCCACAGCCCCACTCTGACAATCGGTTTGTCATGGTACAACTCCTGTTGGACAAAAGAATCATTGACTCCGTTTCCTGCCATTTGTAACACCTCCTGAGGTTGTCGCAAAAACAAGAAAAACCGCCTTGCGGCGGCTCTTCGTTTCGTTGTGTAAAAAGGTACTGAAGCGTTATTGCCGCCAAGCAAAATCAGGGACTAGAAGCAGTCCGAGATTAAGCAAGCCGGTTTTTGCAATAACTCTTCTCAACATGGTAATCATAATATCAAAAAAAAATAAAAATGCAATACCATACTGACCAGCTATGATAGTCCGTTAATTTTTTTATATAGTTTCAATGCCCAATTATCCCTTAAGTCTACCTCCTGGCTAACAAAGATCTTGTTCCAAAAATAGCAAAACTCACTATTTGAAACAGCGGCTTTTGATTTTGGAAAAAGAGCCAACCTATCCACTTGCTTCGCCCCAGCACTTTTAATTTTTTGACCTAGATGAGCTAAAGTATAGCTCGAAAAAGATCTATCGATTAAAAGAACTTTCTTTCCCGCAACTTTTTTATTATATAAAATCATCTCTTTGTTTGTATCATTGCCTGTATGATATTCCCAAAACATCAACTTCTTCTCATAATTCTGACCCATTTCCTCTAAGAAACTTAAACTATACTTAATTGAGGATTTTGGGATAAAAACATAGATATCATAGTTACCAAACTGAGACCAGAATTTCATAATTGGAACCGGTGGATTCTCATACAACTTGTGATCAAGTTTCAAATATCGCTCTTTGAGTTTTTTATAAAAATTCTTGACATATGGCTTCAGACTAGCAAAACCTTGAACCTCCTTGTCTTGCTTGGCTTTTTTAAATCCGTTGGTCGCGAGAAACATCTTCGCCGTTTCTTCGATAAAATCAAAAATTCTGGAATCAGACCCAGCCACCCTTGCCTCGCTTACATAGCTTGGACTATTCAAAGGAGAAAATTTTAGCCCATCAAACTTTTTGTTTGATTTTTTAACTTTTGATAAAAAACAATTCAAATTGACTTCATTCAGAAAATAATAATAATGAAGCAATAAACTTTCATCGGTTATTAAATTAGTGCACTTTTCCGAAAGATCGCAAAGTACTCTTTCTGGTGCTCTCATGATAATTTTATTTCGCCCCAGATGTTTTTCCCAGCCATTTTCTATCAGCTCAATAACTCTATCAGCATTAATGGTTAATTCTAATACTTCTTGCTTTTGATGAGCCTGGTTAAAACAAAGCAGCCCCCAGCTTAATTCTTGGCCCTATAACACGATTGAGATTCGCTCCGCAAAATTTGCATTGTTTGCCAGTAAGCCACATTGTACAACCGTCGAAAGGGTTTACAGAGAGTCGGTCAACTGAAACTGGGGTAACAATTTCCCCTGCTGAAATTTCTTGACCGTTGGAAAATCTTATTTTCTCTTTTGCAAATTTTTTTAGCGGAATGAAATTCAGCTTAAATGGATATCTCTTGTTCGTCTTTGTATTTAAGACATAAAGACAGTCTTCTTTGAGAGAGTATTTCAACATTAACTTAGAACTTTGATTGTAATAAACCTTAGCAATTGTTTGATAATCCGCAGATTCAATTAATACTTCATCCGGAATAAATTTTCTCAGGTCGCTCTTTGGATCAATATAATGCCTGTCAGATACTCTTATTTTATTAACTCGATAATTATTAATATTTTTCTTTTTTTTCAAACTACTAAAATCACAATCCGGACCCTCTAAAAGAATATCAAGCTTAAAAATTAATTAGCTTGCAATTTTTCATAATTTATTGAGTTGTTTTTTTATGCCAGCATAGGTTTGTAGCGCAAGTCTAGAATTTGTTGCCCATTTTTTGGTAGTAATCTCCTCGCCAAGAAAATCTGGTTTTTTAAATTTTTCCATATCTTGAATATTTTTGAACTCGATTTCAGCAATAACCAACCCATTGAGTTTGCCTTTAAAAATATCAAGCTCGATCGTATATTTATTCCATTTAATCTCGAATCTAGTTTTAACAATTTTTTTGTGCGCTACGGGAAAAAGTTTACTAAATTCCTGCTTCTTAATTGGAATTGTAACCTCTTCAAGGTGATTTTTAGATGCGTTAACAACAAATTTTTTTGTCAAATTATAGACTTCACCAACTTTTCTAATCCTTAGAGGAGAGGGCAGGCCGGAGTAAAAACCTTGGTAGATTGCTTCGCTAGGAAATTTCGTGAGATCAAAAGGCAGAGCTTTGAGGCTCGGGACTATATATTTTTTTTCTATCTCTGTTTGGCTCATCTTTATTTTGATGATTATATATCAAAATAAATAAATTTGCAAACGCCGAATTATATTAAAACTCATTTAGTAAGTGGTATGATACTTCGATAGAGTATATCCTTTGACAGAAATGCCTATAAAGATGGAACAGCTGATATTGTCTTCGAGAGATGTGGAGGCAATTAAAGTCTCCATCGCAAGAGTAGCAGACCTGGCTGACGAGGCGCTTGATCAGAAGGCCAATCTAACCACGGGAGACTCATGGCACGACGAGTCGTTCGGTCGGGCATCGATAGAGGAAGGCATCCACCGTTCAACCATCCGTGGTTTGCAGGAGCTTCTGAAACGAGCCATCATCATCAACCCTGATCCGACCAACAGCTATGAAGTTAACCTCGACTCAGGAGTTCTGATCAAGCTTGAAGACGGAAAGGAGGAATACTGCCACGTTGTCGGAATAGCGCTCGGCGGACATAATCTGCCTGAGGGTTGGAAGATGGTTTCGACGCGAGCACCACTTGGTCAGGCTCTAATCGGGAGCCACTACAACGAGACCAAGGAGTGTAACGGTCGACGGTTCAGGATTCTCGACATCCTTTCGCCAAACGATGTCACCGCCGCGATCAAGCAAAGCCACCAAAGATGGGAAAAGAGGAAACACCCGAACACGATGGGTAGACTGACGGAAACGGGGGCGCTCTAACGAGCGCCCCTCATTCGTTTATTTCTATCAAACTGCCCCATCCGCAAAACCCGTACTAGTGCTGACAAACAGGACAAAAATGAGTCCCACGTCCACCAACAACTATCCTCTTGACCTTCCCGCACCCGCGAGGACAGTTTTGGCCGGTCTTGCGATAAATTTGAAAATGTTCCTGCATCTTACCCTGTTTCCCCTCCACATTCACGAACGTATTTTCACTTGATCCGCCATATTCCAAGCCTTTTTTTAGAACCTTTTTGATACATCCAATTAACTTGGAAAATTCTGTTCTTGATACATCTCTCGCCTGTCTTAGGGGAGAAATACCGGCACAAAACAGCGATTCGTCTGCATAAATGTTGCCGATTCCGGAAATGACCGTTTGATCCATCAAGATTTGCTTGATTTTTGCCCTTGGACGTTTTGATGCGATGTGCATTAAGTATTCTTCGTTTAACCCTTTGGTAAACGGATCCGGCCCTAAATTCTTCAGCTCTTTAGACTCACCCAATTCTTTTTGGTCAAAAATTTTTATATAACCAAATTTTCTCAAATCATTAAAATATAAAACGCTCCCGTCTTTAAAGCGAAAAATCACGTGTGTAAATTTATTGGGCAGTTTTCCTAGATAGTTTTTATCCGGATGCCCACCACGCACCTCGTCAATTTTACCCCCGCCTGCATCAGCTGATGCTGAGCGTCTGCGGGCAGGCTTTTCGCTCTTAACTTTGCCCTGAAACACCAGCTGCCCCGTCATTTTCAAATGAATTAAAAGCGCCTTGCCGTTTGCAAAATCAATCTCGATCATCTTAGCATGGCGAATGATTTTGCTGATTTTAGATCCGATTACCTTAGACCTATCTCCCCTAAAAATTTTAGGTTCTTTAACATCGATATCATCAATCTTCCGACCTATGATTTTATTCTTCAGTCCCCGCTTTATAATTTCCACCTCTGGCAACTCTGGCATATAGCTCCTTCTAGTCTAATGACTTGCCCCGTGTTATCCGCTTCTGGGGTGATTGAATGTAATTCAATAAGCCAGAAAGGATTGATACTGGGGTTTCAACTTCAGGCAGTTCAGGCATCCTGTTCCTCTACAAGCTCAAAAGTTGCAAACTTTTCGGGAGTGTGGAAGTTAGCCGGCTTCTCCATGTTGGGCACTAAGGCTTGAAATGAATTCTGCTGCGGATATCCATCTATCCTAAATAAATTTCCCCTCAATCGATCTCCGGATTTTAACTCTCCTGCACCAATTTCTACTGAGGGAATTTTGACTTGGGTTATCCACTTGCCGGCTCTATATTTTCCATAATCTTCCTTGGCTTCAATTCGTTGCTTAAATAACAAATTTGAGCCCCAAGATAAATCCACTTGAAAACCGCTATCATGGCGAGAGCCAGTTGGATTTATTACTTTAGCATCATACTTCACACCTTTTGGAGAAAATTGAATTTCCAAATATTTTTGCGGAGTTCCTTCACAAAGGGCTACAAATATCTCGACTACTTCTTCGTCATATATCGGATCATCATCTTTCTCGTATGTCCCCCAGATATGATCGTCTTCAACATCAAACAACACATAAAGAAATTTTTCGCTCCATAGCAACTTGACCTTGGCCTTTTTCTCGATCTGATCGCCAGAAATTACATCCTTCAATTCATGAAATTCTGCTTTTTCCCACGCCTTATCGGGCCATTCTCTGAGTTCAAAATCTTCTGTCTTTATAATTTTGTAGTTCATTTTTGTCTGTATACCGTATTCTCTATTCTGTATTCTTTTTTATTTCTTTCGTTCCATCCTCAATATTGCAGATATATGCGTTTCCTTTTATCCCAGTCTTTTTACGAAAACTCTCTTCTAATTCTCCTGCAAAATGCTTAGCTGTTCCCTCTTTGACTAGATTTACGGTGCAACCGCCAAATCCCCCGCCAATCATGCGGGATCCAATAATTCCTTTTATTTCCCTGCCGATCTCAACCGCAATGTCGAGCTCACGGCATGACACTTCATAATCGCCTCTCAAGCTCTCATGGCATTCATACAAAATTTTACCGATCGATTCGTAGTCATCATCATTGAGAGCTTTTTTCATCTGCATCACCCTAACATTTTCGGTAATTGGATGCTTGGCCCGGCGGTAAATAAGATCGCCTTCTTTTTCTCCAAATTTCTCGATTAATTTTGGCTTTATCTCGTCAAGCATATCAATTGTCAAATCCCTTAAAGCTAAAAGTTTTCTGCCCTTGAAGTGCTTTGATGCTACCTCCAGAACCTCCTTGGCCTGACGTTTTCTCGTATCAAAAGGCGAGTCGATTTGTTTATGCCTAATCGTAGTTTCAAAAATCACAATCTCGATGTCCTTCGGAATGTTGATATATTCGTACTTCAACGTCCTGCAATCAAGCAAAACCGCTTTGCCTGCTTTGCCGTTTGCGATGCAAAATTGGTCCATGATTCCGCCGGTTGTTCCATACCACCATTCCGCCTCACAGCCGATTTTGGCAATTTCAACCCTGTTTAGACCCAATTTATACATATCATTTAGCAAGTATGCGAATCCGGTTGCAAGCGATGAAGATGACGAGAGACCGCTACCTATCGGAATTGTCGAATGAATGGCGAAGTTAACTCCTTCAAATTTTTTCTTGCGCTTTTTCAAAACTTCAACGACACCTTGCAAATAAAGCATCCATTCATAAACGGTTCTCTTGCTCTTTCGAATATCAAACTGCCCTATTTCATCAAATTTTTCGCTGTAACCGCTAACTAAAAAATTGTCCTTGGAAACCGCCCAAGTCATCCCAAGGTCAATCGCCGCCGGCATCACATAACCCTCGTGATAGTCCGAATGTTCGCCAATTATATTAACCCTTCCAGAAGACCAATAAAACTTCTCTACCTCGCCGTCAAAATTGTCTTTGAATATTTTTTCTGATGGCATAATGTGATTTAGTTAAGTTGATGAATAAGTTAAAACTGCTAGTCCTATTACCAGCAATACTTCTTGCCGGCTGTCTTAATTTACCAAAAAACAAGGAAAAAATGAAGCTTACGATAGACAACAAAGAGTATCTACTAGAGGTTGCCAAAAATCAAGAGCAGAGAGAAAAAGGGTTGATGGATCGCAGAGAACTTGCCGAGAATAGGGGAATGATCTTTTATTTTGATAACCCCGACTATTTATCTTTTTGGATGAAAAACACTTACATACCCCTTCAAATAATTTTTATAAATGGATGTGAAATAGTTGATATTCAGGAAATGGCAGTTGAGCCGGATCCCGCCAATCCACAAAAAAAATATGTTTCGAAACAACCAGCTGACAAAGCGATAGAGTTAAACCCATGGACTACTCTGCCTAACGTTCTAAATAGTAAAATCGTTGACCTATGTATTGACATTGACTTAAAAGTGTGATATTACGTCGTGACGTCTAGAAATCAAGATTAGCACCTTTAGGAGTGAGGTCTTGTGACAGTCACCCAAGCCGAACGCGAAGCAGCTGTAAGGGAGCTTGAACTGCTCGACACCACAAAGTTCAATAAGATACACGGTTGGACTTTGGGGCTGGGATGAGTGGGGCGTCTTGCTCGACGGTGGCCCCAACCACCACATGCTGATCTTCTGCCCCAGTGTGCCTCTGGAAGTGGTTGTATGTCTTGTCCACGACTGCTCCAGCGACATCTGCGGACCGATCAGTGAAGAGGTCCGCGACATCGCCCGCCAGATCGCCAAAAAGTTCGAGCAGCTCTAGGCGATCAATCAAGGGCCAGCTGTGCAACTTGCGCAGCTGGCCTTTCGACTTTATTTAGACCTTAAATTCTTGCGATGCAACTTCTCGTAATATCCCTTCGCAAATCGATGGGCTTCGCCACAATTTTCTTGCATTTAGATTCTAAATATTAAGTTAACAACCAAACAATCTTCTTAATAACATTCTTATACATTTCTTCTGTACAGAAAAAATGTATAATATATTTGGCAAACATAATTTCAAAGTTGAAATATAGAACAATGAAAACAAAAGTGGGTAAACTCTTAACTTCCTTTATTAAAGATTTTGTCATAGTTTCACTTGATTCCACCGAAGCATTTCTTCTAAGCGCTGGATCTGCAAAGCTACTTGCCCAAAATATGAATATGAAGAACAGGGAATATTATTCGGCCATACAAGGGTTACAACGTCGAGGTTACATTAAGAAAAACGTAAATAAGCAGTTCCTGATTACACCAAGAGGACTAAAGAAGGCCAGAAGATTATTAGCAGAAGAATCCGATTATAACGCCAGGGACTGGGACGGATCTTGGCGAATTATTACTTTCGACGTCCCGAATCATCTAGAAAGCCAAAGAAACATGTTTCGCTCAGCGATCAAGCGACATGGATTTATCGGCCTACAAAAAAGTGTGTTTATTTCTCCATTTGCCGATTTCGAAAAATTAGCCACGTTAAGAGATGATCTTGGTATTGAAAAATTTGTAACTTTTTTTATCGCCAAAGTTCCTCCGACAGAAAATGACCAGGACTTAAGAAAAAAATTCAAACTTAAATGATTAAAATAAACAATTAGATATTCAAATAAACTTTCTATACATTCTTTCTGTACAGAAAAAATGTATAGAGATACTATAAACTCTCGAATTTATTCCGTCTTGAGAACCGGTCCTAGATCGACATTTCTATCTTTAATAGTAGCTTTAAGCGAGTAGTTCTTGCCCTCCTCGAGCGGCTCGTAGGTCATTTGAGTGGAGGGAATCTCTTTAAGATATTTCGGTTTTAGAGCTTCAAGATTCTCTGGATACTGCCCTTTTTCAATTCCATAGATATCGAGGGCTTGCTGAACCTCTAGAACTGGCTTGTAGGCATCCTGAAATTTAGCAAATTGGTAACCAGCAAAAGATGTGTAATAAAGTAGAACAAGTGCAATTATACTAATGGCCGTTACAATCCATTTTGTTAAGACAGACCAGCGCGAGATAAGCCAAACGGGGATGGCTGCAACGGGAGTGAGGTAAGCAATAAACAAAATCGAGACTATATCGCGCCAGCTTTCCGATTTGCTTTCTTGAGAAGTAACTTCATCCATGCTTATATTTTACCCCCACACCTATTTAAATACAACTTGATCATATTCTTAGTAAATCCGAGTCTGTTCAAGCATCTCATAATTATTATATCACATAGGTGTGAGGGATTTACCACAAAAA
>JBDRAU010000080.1:0-13053 GCA_043823315.1 bacterium | reverse complement strand
TAGATGAGTTCAACCAAAAGTTGATTGAGTATCTCATATGGTACAATACTCAAAGAGTACATAAAGCGCTTCACAACCAAACGCCCATTGATTATCTACTAAAAGTTCTCCCAGAGTCTCATATGTATGCAACCCATACATTTTGTTGACAAAAGAAAGAACAAACAGTACAATAATTCTAAGAAAGTTGATGACCAGGAGAATGGGCCTGCGAGACGCTTGGTGAACCAATAGTAGCCAACGCCGGGAACTCCCGTAACAGAGTAAAGGCATGTCGGGTAATACCGGAGTGCTGGAGAGGTCTGCTAGCGCAGGCAAAAAAAGGTGGCACCGCGAATATATTTCGTCCTTTTGAAAAAGGGCTTTTTTATTAAAAAATAATTACGGAGAGAAAATGAAAAAATTAACCTATATAGAACCAAAAATCGATACGAATGTTTTCAAGATCATGGAAACAAATGAACATAAACAAATAATTTTCGGCTATGACGAAAAAACCGGCCTGAAAATGGTTTTAGCTATTCACAATACAGTACTCGGACCAAGTACCGGTGGAACTAGGATGGCAGATGTGTCCGAATCGAAAGCAATCGAAGAGGCCCTCAGGCTTTCCTATGCAATGACCTACAAAAATGCAATCATCGATGAACCTTTTGGAGGCTCGAAAGCAGTCGTAATTGGCGACCCTAGCCGTCAAAAAACAAAAGAATACCTACACGCAATAGGAAACTTTATTGAATCTCTCGGAGGAGCATTCTCAACTGGCGTTGATATGGGACTAAGCCTCGATGACGCCAAAATTATTGCCGAAAAAACAAAATATATCTTCAACTCCAAGGGTTGCTCAGGCATAACAACCGGACATGGAGTTTATAAGGGAATAAAAGAATGTGCCAAAGAGTTCCTCAATAACGAAAATCTTGACGGATTGATTATAGCAATTCAAGGCCTAGGTTATGTCGGAGGAACTGTTGTTGAATTACTCTCTAAGCACAACGTCAAAATTTTCGGATCCGACGTTGACGAGCAACTAGCAAAAAAATACGCAAAAGATTTTAACGTTGAAATAGTTAAGCCTTCCGAGATTCACAAAATAAAATGCGATATCTTTTCGCCAAACGCAATTGGAGAAATAATCAACGATAAGTCTATAAAAGAATTGAAATGCAAAATAATTGCCGGAGGAGCAAACAATCAGCTCAAAGACGAGGTCAAACACAGCCAATCTCTACATAATAAGGGAATTGTGCACGCTCCTGACTTTGTAATAAATGCAGGTGGAGTTTGTCACGGAATGTGTGAAGTTCGCGGAGAAGATGTCAAAAATGCACTTAAAAAAACCGACTTAATCCCCAGGATACTGAAACAAGTATTTGATTTGTCCAAAAAAACAAACACCCCACCAATGATGATTGCTTACGAAATTGCAAAAAAGAAGATAGAGAAAGTCAAGAGAGAAAGGAAAAATGAATCTGTCAAAAGCTGCAAATAATATCTCCATACCAAATTTGGAAGAATACTTCAAAGGTGGGTCTAAGAACCTAATAAATCTTAGCATTGGCGAGCCCGACTTTGACCTAAACGCAAAGGTCAAAAAGAAACTCTTCAAGCTACCTAAGACCCGGCTTAAATATTCTTCCCCCAAAGGAAACCCCGCCCTTAGAATGCAGATTGCCGACACTATCAATATGTCGTATGGAACAAAATATACCGACAATAACACATTGATCACGACTGGAAGCTCATATTCACTATTTGTGATTTTTCAGTCGATATTGGATAGCGATGACGAAATAATTATTTTTGAACCATATTTTCCACCCTACATAGAGCTAGCAAAAATCGTTGGAGCAAAGCCTAAAATTGTTAATTCTGGCGATCGGTTTGTTCCAGATATTTCTGATATTGAAAAAATTATATCGCCCAAGACAAAAGCAATACTTCTAAACTCACCCAACAACCCAACTGGTATAGTTTATTCAGATGAATTTCTAGAGTCGATAGCAAAATTAGCCAAAAAAAATGATCTATTTATAATCTCGGACGAAGTCTACAAGGATTTTGACTACGACAAAAAGTTTTCAAGTCCTGCCGAATTTTATTACAAAACAATTATCGTCGATAGCTTTTCCAAGTCACATGCCGCAACAGGTCTTAGGATTGGATATATTTGCGCACCAACAGAGATAATTGATGCGGCTAGTCAGTTCCTCTTTCTCGAACAAGTATGTGTTGCTAACTTTATCCAAAGCGCATTCTTAGACAATCTTGAACGCCCAAATGATCAAGTCCAGATTTATAGAGAAAACCGCGATATGGTTGTTCATGAGTTGTCTGCAAGATTCAATTTAATTTCTCCAGACGGAGGATTTTATTTGTTTCTGAAAGCTCCATGCGATGAAAAAGAATTTCTTAAGGCATTAATAAAAAACGGTGTGCTTGCAATGCCGGGCAGTATCTTTTCATCAAAACAAAATTATTTCAGAATCAGTTTGATTTCAAATAAAACAAAGCTTGCCCAGGCAATAAATATCATAAACACGACCTATGACCAAATTTCTACTCATAAATAAATCGATCCTCTTTTCATATAGGGGTTGTTTATCTTTTTGAACTAATTGAATATATACCCACAGGCTGAGTCGTTGTTTTCTATCGGAGTTGATAAATGAGAAGCATTTAAAAAAATATCCATTCTACGCATCATAAAAAAAGCTTTAGTTTTTAGGTGAACTATTGGATCTTCTTCGGAGGTTATTTTTTATCCTTATTCCTCCGTCAATCTAAATTTCCAAATTGACTAATCCTGAATTATTGTGTTCTGATTCCCGGGCTACTGGGAGGATTCGGTCACACATAATTTCCAACACTTGCATTTTGGGCAGGGATTCGCCCTTCAGTAAATTTCTGCTGAAATTTCTTCAGGGCGGGTGTTTATTCTCTTGGATTAGTTTCGAGTTCCACCCTCGAAACGCAGCGCCGTCGCGCTCCGGCCTTCGAATCCCTTCTCTTCACCAAGTCACAGGTGCCAAATGAATTGGCACATCTGACTTGGTTCCCGGGCAGGGATTCGAACCCCGATTCTTTGGACCAAAACCAAATGTCCTGCCTTTAGACGACCCGGGAATACGATTTAAAATATACCTTAAATTTAGGTTTTTCTCAAGCGAATTACCACTCTTCGGAACTCGCTAGAATCAAGATACGGTTATTATTTCTTCAATTTAGAAATCAGTTCTTCTAAACTAATTAGCGAACTTTCAATATCAGTTCTTTCTTTAAACTCAATCAGTTTTTTACATATTGTTTTTCCACTAACGACAATTCTAGTGCAAATCCCGATCAAATCCGCATCCTTCAGTTTGGGCCCCGCGTTTACATCCTGCCGATCATCAAAAAGAACTTCTATTCCGTAATCTTTTAATTCAGTATAAACTCGCTCTGCCTCATCTGAAACTTTCGAATCATCAAGATTTAGACCAACTAAATGAACATCGTAAGGAGAAATTTCTTTTGGCCAGACAAGCCCATCTTGGTCGTGTAGAACTTCTGCGACTGTCCCCATCAACCTTTGGATACCTATACCATAACATCCCATCTCGACAAGATGATCATTACCAGCTTCGTCTTTAGCAAAAAGGTTAAATGGTTTTGAGAATTTTGTTTCTAGCTTGAATATGTTTCCAACTTCAACACACCTCTTTTTTTCACAATCTTCTCCACCACATTCAAGACATTTAAATTTTTCATCTAGAAGTTCTTTGTTTAAGCCGACTCCGCAAGATTTGCAAACAAAAATTTCATCCTCCCCAGCTTCAGTTTCAGTCTGAAATTCATGCGAATATTTTGAAAAACTACCGCCTGAGGCATAGGCTATGTAGGATTTATCTTTGATACCAACCCTTTCAAATATTTTCCAATAACTATCTTTCAAGATTTCATAATATTTATCCAGATCTTCTTCATCTTTATGAAAAGAATATAAATCCTTCATTAAAAATTCTCTAGTTCTTAAAAGCCCCGACTTAGCCCGAATCTCATCTCTGAACTTATTCTGTATCTGAAAAATTCCAACAGGCAAATCCCTATACGAAAAAACAAACTTTTTTGCGAGCGGTGTTACAATTTCCTCATGTGTTGATCCGAGAGCATAATCTTTGCCATCAGCACCTTTTAACTTAAAAAGTGCATCGAAATTATTCCAACGATTAGTTTGTTCCCAGTTCGACTTAGGAATGAGCCCGGGCATGTAAATTTCCTGTCCCCCAACCTTCTCTATTTCGTCTCTTATGATTGACATTATCTTTGTAACGACGCGAAAACCCAAAGGCATTAAGGTATAGATACCAGCTGAAACTTTATCTATGAAGCCAGCCCTGATCAATAGTTGACTCGATATCGAAATTTCATCTCTAGTAATAGATTTTTGTGTTTTGCTAAAAAATTTAGATTGCCTCATAAAATAAATTTACCAGTAGAGGTGCAACTATTCAAGTCCGGCTCTAATAATTTTTTTAAAGAACGACCAATGAACTTCAATAAAATCCAATCAATAAAGCCAAAAAATTCTTGGATGACAAAACATTCGAGACCAATTCGTACGAGGAATTTAAGGACATTTTTGCCAAGGAAAACGCATTTGTAAAAAGCGACTGGTGTGGAGAAAATGAGTGCGAAGCCAAGATCCAAGAAGAAACAGGTGCGACAATCCGCGTGATCCCCTTCGACGAGAAACCAAAATCAGACAAGTGTCTTTGCGGAAAACCCGCTAAAGAGCGAGTCGTTTTCGGCAGAGCGTACTAGAAGTTATTTTTTATTTTTTTGTTGAATAATGCCTTATCGCCAAAGCTTAGTGTAAAAGTGAAGCATTCCTTATTATATTGTTCGAGCTTGTCGAGAACTTCAGAGATGAGAGTCAAAAAAAATTATTATTGGTCTAACGGCTCAAGGGTTGCGGTTTTTGAGTGGAACAAAAACCTAATCATTAATTAAAAAAATATATCGTTCAGGATTGACCAATGATACAAATTACTTCTTGCACCGATACCGAAATTGTTTATCACTAATCATCAGGATAAAAGTGTAGCGTCCCCTACTTAAATTCATTCTTTAATTTCCTTTTTCTCGCTTGGCAAAAAATTACTAGATGAGATAACCTTTTTGCCGGTTTTTTCCTCTAACTCTTTTCGAGCATTTTTTGCTACTCTGCCACCCTTAATCCCGGCTGATTTGTTTGGCGCAAAGCCAATAGCCACATCTGTCTCGGCAATTTGACGGGTTGAGAGTTCCGCCAAGGCGGTGAATATCAGCTCGGCCTCACTCATGTGATCTCGTAAATTCTGTGTTTTTAATCTCTTTAGACTTTTATGCTTTTTGACCGATAAACCACTCCACTCTTGGTGTATAACATTTGTAAGTATTGCATATTCATCTTGTTTGGTGACTTCGTGTTCTTTCCAATAATCAGTCAGTTTATTTCGCGTCTCTTGACTCATCATTCGCTGTTGAATCCATTTGTCGCTTCGACCAAATCTTTGCCAATTTTCTCTGGCTCTATTTATGGATTTTTCCGGATCTTGAATCTCCTCAATTCTTTCGTACCCAACCTTAGCCAGCCACTGTTTGAATGGCTCTGCATTTTTTGATGGGATTGATTGGATAATACGAAGCATCGTTTCTGTATCGGCAACATCAGCCAGACGCATTTTGCCATCAGCAGCTTTTAATTTCAACCGGTGACATTTTGTCACCACTTCACTTCCTTCATCCCTGAGCCGTTCAGCTAATTTATTCCAGTATTTTCTAGAATTTTCGCTTTCCGTCAAAACAGCAACAATATCAGCAACCGAAAACAACCACCTGTTTTGCTTCTTGCTCCAGTGTTTACGGATTCGTTGTCCCTCAAATAATGCTATTTTGGTTTCTACCATATTAGCCCCCAATATTTAAGTTCTTTAAATTTTTTTTATTTCTTAGTTCCTTCAGCCTTCTTATCAATATAATTGCAATGCGGACATTCTTCTCTGTAGTCCAACTTGTACTTACCACAATTAGGGCATTTATGTTCGTCCTCCTTATTGTCTGACTCTGTCTCTTTTTTCGTATCCATATTGTCTCCTTTAGATCAATCCATTTGACACAACTATACCAAACAAAAACCAAACACGTCAAGAGGTTTGGTCAACGGCTCAAGGGTGAGCCGTTCAGGGTTTACCGAATGATACAAATTACTTCTTGCAACCGACACTGGAGTGCTTATCGCTAATTACTCGGGTAAAAGTGTAGCGTCCCCTATTCCGGACTTGGACAAAAGTGAAGCATCCCCCATCCTCCGTCCTTCGGACGAGCATACTAAGCCTATATTATATTTTATGACGAGCGTCGTTTGAAAACTTGTACTTTATGTTCTTTTTATTTACTATGCTGGTGAGTATGATCCGAAGTTTCTACTAGATCGGGTTAAACCGATCCTTGATAACAAGGAGTGTGGACGAATGGGCGCGCCTAGACAACAGCCTAGACGCAATTTGCGCCTGGGCAAGCAAATCGTCTGGTTCTATCGCATTGAACCAGACGGACGCGAGAGTGCTTTTGGCGTTGAGACCAGCGGACAGATGCTGCCCAACGACATTGCCGCTTTCGCCAACGGTTTTAGGGAGGCCTTCGAATACCTCCCGAGCCACGAGGTCACTGGCATACCCTGCCTTGATGACAACAGCGTCGTCATTGTTGGGCCACGCCTTGACTTCCCCGACACGCCGCTTTCCTCTGCGGCGGTGCAAATCGCTCATCAGATTGGCTTCGAACAGGTCACTCGGATTGAACAATTTCACCACTACCCCATCCCGACAGGCATGAGCCGCGAGAACTTCATCAAGACGCTGAAGTACGACGATCGCGTCGAGCGAATCCACGAAGCTCTACCGATGGCCTACCAGATCAGGCGCCGCCCTCCCCGCATCAAGTTCATCAAGATTGACGGAGAAAATGGCCGGCGCAACTTAGTGCGGTTCTGCAAGCGAAACTCGCTTGGCTTCCGCGAGGAACAGATCAACGCCATCATGACAATCTTCCTCGCCTACGGCAAGAACCCCACCAACCTCGCCCTGTTCAATATGAGCCAGATGTGGTCCGATCACTGTTGGCACATCTTGTTCATGCTGACGAAGTTCGTCATTGACGGCGTGCTGGTTGAGGGTTATCTCATTGACAGCCTCAAGGCTCCCTACGACACCCTCAAGGGGACCGCCGCCGACAACACTGAGATCGTTTTGAACGACAACGCCAGCGCCGTTCGCGGCGCACGTGTCAGACAGCTCCAACCGAAGTACCCGGGCAAGCCTTCCAAGTTGATCGTCGTTGATGTCATCCTCCACCTGCTCTTCTCGGCTGAGACGCACAACTACCCCAGCCAGGTCGGCCCTTACCAGGGCCGGACAACTGAACTAGGCGGAGAAATTCGTGATCAGCTCGGTGCTGGACGCGGCTCGGACATCACCCATGCCGCCTGCCTGACAATCCTCGGATCACTGAGGTTCGCCAACGGCTACCGAATACCCGGCGAGATCATCCGAGGACAGGACTACTCATTGCCCGAGGGCAAAGCATCGCCTATACAGATCCTGGTGGAAGGCACTAAGGGCTGGGTGGACTATGCCAACGCCTTCGGCAAGCCGCTGACCATCTTCGAGATGTACTCGGGCGCGATTTGGCGCATGGTCAGAAAGGCTGGCAAAGTGGTCAAGGAGCGGATCGAGTCCCTGAAACCAGTCTGTTACGGTCTGGGCGCAGGCAACATCCGCAACGAGCACAAGCGCAAGCGCAAGCCCAAGAAGGGCTGGCTCATCGTCCGCATCGGCGGTGGCGCTCGGGATGTTGGCTTCTGTGGCGGTTCGGGCTCATCCAGCTCTACTGGAACCAACACCGCCCAATTCGACAAGAACGCAGTCCAACGCGGCAACCCAATCGAGGAACGCGCCTTCTACGAAGTCGTCAAGGTCTGCTGTCAGATGGGTCTGCGGTCCTTTATCCAGACCATCCATGACCAAGGCGCCGGCGGCCTCGGCAACATGACCAACGAACTGATCGGCTTTGCTGGCGGACGCGTCTTCCTCAGATCAGTAACCGTGGACGATCCGGCCATGGGCGACGTCAAGGTTTATGTCGCCGAGTGGCAGGAAAGCCAGGGTCTGCTCATCCATCCGGATGATGCGGATGCCTTCCTGGGAATCTGCGCCCGCGAGAACTGCAATGTGGACATCATCGGTTACATCACCGGCGACGGCATGCTCAAGGTCTTCCATGAGAAGAACGACGAAGAGGTTAAGGAGAAGAAATCCCAAGCCATCTTCGAGATCCTCATGAAGGATCTACTGAGTAAGGCCGGTGAATTCGAGATCGAGGACGAGACACCCGAGATCATCGGTCTGCCGATCGCTATCGAAGACCGCGGGATGTATCACGCACTCAGTCGAGTCCTCCGTCGCAGTGAAGTGGCTTCGGTTGAATGGTTCCTCCGGCTCGTCGACCAGACAGTCGGTGGCTATGTCGTAAAGGGACCGTACTGCGGAGCCTACAACACTCCGATCTCGAACTTCTCCATCATTGCACTGTCCAACCACCCATCCTGCAAGACCGGTCAGGCTACAGCCATCGGCACCGCACCTTTCGCCACCTGTCTCGACGTAGTCGGTGGCGTTGGCTTGTCGGTTGGGCGGCTGTTGACCAGGCTCCAGCTTGCCGGAGTAGACTCGACCGAGAAGGTCAAGGTGCTCTGTAACTGGATGTGGCCGGCTAACATCAAGCCGCCCGATGGCGAGGTTGCTCTGCTCTATCAGGCCACTCAAGCCGTCAGGGACTTCCTGATCAAGCTGGCCATGGCTATTATCGGTGGCAAGGACTCCAGCTCGATGGCCACATGGGTCAACGATCTGCTGGTCAAATCCATCGAGACAGTCGTCTTCTCATCAAGCTGCCTCGTGGACAACTACAACGATCACCTGACCGCTGACATCAGGCAGCCTGGCCGAAGCAGCCTGATCCACATTGACTTCGCCCGCGGCGAGCGGCGACTCGGCGGCTCGAGCTTCGCTCTCGCTCATGGGCAGCTCGGTGACGAATCGCCCCAACTCGACGACCCAGTCCTTGTGCGCCGCAGCTTCCCCGTCATCAAGAGCCTGATCGACCAAGGCCTGGTAGTTTCCGGCCTCGAGATCGGCCAAGGCGGCCTCGCCGCCACGATCACTAAGATGTGTATCGCCGGCGGTTGCGGCGCCCATGTCGAAATCGAAAGCGATCACAGCTACCAGAAAGAGTACTTCGCTGAAGAACTCGGCCTGGTCCTCGAATGCCCCGATGACAACCTACTCGAGGCAGGCAACACCCTGGAGAATGCTGACATTCCGTTCAATCTGCTCGGCACCACCGACACGATTGACTCGGTCAAGTTCGGCCACAACGGCGAGAGTGTCATGAGCCGTGATACCGGCCAGTTGCGCCAAGACTGGGAGATGACCTCTTTCCAGATCCGGCGCTTACTGGTGGACAAGGACGAAGCCGGCAAGGAACGACGCAACACGCGCGTTCGCCGCGAGCCACTCCACCGGATCACCGCCGCTCCGCTGGTACTGCCAAATCCGCGAGCAAGGCACAAGCCGAAAGCCCTCTGCCTTCGCTACCGCGGCACCAACGGACATGTGGAGTTGGAAGAGGCCTTCAAGTATGTGGGCTTCAATGTTCGCGAGGCTCATTTCAACGACTTCCTGCTAGGCCAGGAGACACTCGACGACGTACAAGTATTCCTCGGCCCTGGCGGCTGGTCCGACAACGATGCGCTCGGGTCGGCAGTGGGTATGTACCTACGCGCCACCCGCAACCCGATCGTCAAAAGTGTCTTCGAACGCTTCCTAGCGCGCGACGATACGCTCTCAGTCGGGTTCTGCAATCACGCACAGTGGTCACTTAGAATGGGGATTGCTCCCCTGCCCGAGCTTGCCGGCTCGCGAGCGCGACCGCTCTTTACCCAGATCGGCCTCGGTCGGTTCAACCACCAATGGGTCACGGTCAAGGTCGAAGACAGCCCCTGCGTCTTCACTAAGAGCCTAATTGGCTCAATACTGCCCATCGTGGTTGCCAACGGCGAAGGCAAGTTCAATGCTTCGGCCGAAGTCGAGCAGGAAGTGCGAGATCGTAACTTGGTGGTCTTCTCGTATGTTGACCATCTCGGCCGACACTCAAAGGCCCTGCCCTACTCGCCAAGCGGTTCGGACATCGGCGCCGTTACCGACCCGACCGGACGCCATCTGGCCTCCATGCCGCATATGGAACGCCTGATGTACAACTCACGCTACCAGTACGTCTCCCAGGAGATGAACGAGTACGAGGCGGAATGCGGCCTCGACGTTGATTGGTCCGCCTTGATCAACATGGTAGTTGACCCGTACAAGTGGTGCATGGAGCATCGCTAGAACGTGCTACACCCGAGAGGGCAACGGCTCACTGAGCCGTTGCCCCTTTTTTCATTTATCTCTCGCATAAGCACCGAATATTTCTGCTTTTTCTAAAATATGACCCTGCGTGGCTCGATCGAGATCCTGACGCGAGGAGCCGTTTGGCAAGGAAAGTAAAACGTCGAGGGCAAATATACGAAAAAAGTAGCGATGAGTTCCGCTCGGCGGACAAGGTCCGTGATAGCCGACCGAGCCATCCGAAGTTTTTCCCATTTGCGGAAAATTAGAAATTTCAAAATTACCTTCATCCGATGGAATCAAAATATTCCAAGCTATAAAATGCGTCCAAACTCCGTTTGGCGCATCAGGATCATCGATTATTAAAACCAGGCTTTTCGCCGCCTCCGGAACACCGGACACCTCCAAGGACGGCATCTTGTCTTCTCCATCACAGGTAAACTCTTTCGAGATCTTTCCCCCCGAGCTAAAATCCTTTGAATAAATTTGCATATTAGACCTTTCGTTATGCTTTGTTTCTAGTATCATAGGAAATGTGAGAAATTTCAACATCAGAAATGCCAGTAGCGATTCAAGGCGGGGTGAAGGAAGATCAGAAAAAAAGAAACGCCTCCTTGGTCCGCTTCCTTTTCACTTATTTAAGAGATTTCAGAGTATAAAAGAAAAGACTATTTTAAATTTCAAAAGAAGAAAAACTAGATAGTTTTACTTGACGATTTTATTAACTAATATAAATAACTTACATGGCTGAATATAAACCACCGCGCAGCGCTTCGTGGAGATTTGACCCAAAAAGCAAAGCCCCTTATCGCATGAGCCGATCGGGACTCGAACTTTTTGTAAAATGTCCCAATTGTTTCTATATCGATAAGAGACTCGGCGTGGGTCCCCCGCCAATACCCTCTTTTACCTTGAACTCCGCTGTTGACCATTTGCTAAAAAAAGAATTTGACATCCACCGCGCCAAGGAAACTACTCATCCGCTTCTTGAAAAATACGGCGTGGACGCCAAACCAGTTAAGCACGAAAAATTGGAAGTTTGGCGAAATACATTCAAAGGAATCAGCACTCTTCACAAAAAAACCAATATCGAATTTTATGGCGGGATAGACGATCTTTGGATTAATTCAAAGGGAGAATACGTAGTCGTCGATTATAAGGCCACCTCGAAAGAAGGAAAAGTAAGCTTGGACGGATTTTGGCAACAAGCATATAAGCGCCAGCTTGAGATTTATCAGTGGATTCTAAGACAGAGTGGATTTAAAGTTTCCGATTTAGGTTATTTTGTCTATTGCAACGGCAAAAAAGACCTCGAAGCTTTTGATGGAAAATTGGAATTTGATATAGATTTGATTGAACATAAAGGCGACAGCTCGTGGGTAGAGCCAGCCTTGATCGGAGCCAAGGAATGTTTAATGCAAGACAAAATCCCTGCCCCCTCTGAAGATTGCGAACTGTGCCGATTTAAACAAGCAATCAAGAATACGGAAAGCCAAGGCGAAAATAATAATATAAAAGATAAGAAAACAGCCCAGGAATCTTCTAGCTCTAACCCAAAGAAATATGTCCCGGCGCAGTTACTCTAACGAAAAAGGCTCTAGCAAATCGTCTGCTAGAGCCAGGATCTGTCAACTGACATTTCGCTGCCCATGTGAGCCGGACCAGTTAAGCGAATCTCGGCCAGTCATCCTTGAGGTGCGCGAGAGCCGTCTTAAGTGAAGCGGTCGGCTCGCCTTTGCCTGGATAACCGAGCAGGCTCTCGACATCATCAAAGCCAAGTTCGGGAAGTGCTAGGGCGACAGCGGCATACTCAGCAGCGAAGCGAACCGTCTCGAACTCATTGATACTTTGCCAAACCTCGGGTCGTTCTTCACCGTGACCAAAAACAGCGATTTCCGGCTCGGTCAGCAGTCCCGCACAGAGCGCGGCCACGATCGGCGGCAGAAGGAAATCTTCGAGAACGCACTTCTTGATCTCATCATCAGCGATAAGCCGCTCGTAAGCCCGCCAGGCCGACTCCGGCCGATGAACGCTGTTAAGCAAGAGCCAAAGGGCATGCCATGGGTCGCCGGGATGCAGAGTCTCATCCCATAGTTTTTCGCTCATCGCCGACGCGTGCCACGGCGCATTCGGCCGCAGATCTTCCGCCGGTTGCAGAAACGGGTTTTGGTGAGGGGGCCAATCCCAGCAAACGACGTACTTCACCTGGCGCCAGAGATTGTAGTGATCATTGTACTGACCCTTAAAGAGCTCGCCCATCTCTCGGGTCGGCATTCCGGCATCATGCAGAAACGTACCCATGCCAAACCACGTTGCCTCGTCGCGAACAATCCCTTCGGCTACCGTCCAGCCACATGCGATCGGATACGACAATCCGATCGTTCTAGCCGATTGAACCAGACGTCGCGCTAGATCCTGCTGCTCGCGATCTTCTTCACCTTCGCCTTTGAGAAACCGACGAATCTCCGGCAACGGATTATCTCCCTCGCTCGCCCCCCGCACGCAGAAGTAGGCAAGATCAAGCGGTGTAGAGACATCTTCAGGTTTCATATCGACCTCCTTGGCCGCGAATTGTCAAAAGAGCTAG
>JBDRAU010000079.1:0-3009 GCA_043823315.1 bacterium | reverse complement strand
AAGTGGGCGTCAATCAAGCACCAAAAAGCGACGACGGATGCACGGCGCTCTAATTTATTTACAAAATTAGCCAATAATATTTCAGTCGCGGCGCGAGGCGGTAGCGATGCCGAGATGAACTATTCGCTTCGTTTAGCGATCGAAAAGGCCAAATCTGCCAATATGCCGAAGGACAATATCGAGCGCGCCATAAAGCGCGGCTCGGGTGAACTTGGCGGCGCGCAAATTGAAAATATTACTTATGAAATTTACGGACCAAGCGGCAGCGCGATTTTGGCCGAAGCTCTGACGGATAACAAAAACCGCACTTCAGCTGACATCAAATCGGTTTTGAACAAACTTGGCGGGAAACTCGCCTCAGGTGGAGCGGTTTCGTATTTATTTCAGAGGAAGGGCATAATTTCAGTTAGCCTTGATGGTCGGGGGATTGGCGGGTGGAACGCCAATCTTCACTCCGAAGATGTTGAGCTTAAAATTCTTGACTCCGGTGCTGATGATTATTTGGAAAATGAAAATGGCTTTTTAATTTATACTTCGGCGGACAATCTCCACGAGGTTTGCGAAAAATTGGAAAAATCGGGTCTTGAAATTCGCTCGAGGGAAATCGCCCTTGAACCGAAAGAAACGGTTGAGCTAGAAGAGGAAGATTCGGGAAAAGTGATTAAATTACTCGAAGCGCTCGACGAACTCGATGACATAACTGAAGTTAATTCGAATTTGGGTTAATCTCAAAATGAAAAATGAAAAATCAAAAATAGAAAATTCCCGCAGGGTGCTCGGTATTGACCCGGGGACGGGAAAACTGGGTTGGGCGGTTGTCAGTAAACAGCTGTCAGGGGTCAGCTGTCAATATTTAGGTCAACCCCTATCCTTGCTTGATTGTGGGTTGATTGAGACACCTGCTAATACTCCTCTAGCGGATCGATTGGAGTTAATTTTTAAGGACTTAACAAAAATTATTAAAAAATATTCTCCGGACGTGATGGCGATTGAAGAGTTGTTTTTCGTCAAGAATATTAAAACCGGTATTTCGGTGGCGCACGCCCGAGGGGTAGCGATGCTTTGTGGCAAGCAAGATGGTCTTGAGATTTTTGAATACAAGCCAAACGAGATCAAACTTGGAATTGCCGGTTACGGTCATGCCAGCAAGGATCAGATTATTAAAATGTTGAAGTTGCACTTGCCGGGATGTAATATAAAACAAGATGATACTGCGGATGCGGTAGCAATAGCGCTTTATCATCTGCAGGTTCAGAAATAGCAGTCAGCTATCAGGTATCAGGGGTCAGATAAGATGCAGAAAAGACAATTCAAAACACTCAAGATTTGGGATAAAGGACATAAGTTAACGCTTGATGTTTATAGAATCACTGCAAAATTCCCGCAATCCGAAGCCTATGCTATTGTATCTCAACTAAGGAGAGCAGCTTCCTCTGTACCTGCAAACATAGCCGAGGGGTGTGTAAAATCAAAATTAGTATTTCTAAATCATTTATCAATTGCACAAGGGTCGCTTGAAGAGGTTAAATATTTTCTGATATTGGGACACGACTTGGATTATATATCTAGAATCGAATTTGAAGAGTTATCTGAAAAATGCGAGGAATTAGGTAAAATGATATATTCATTTATAATAAAACTGAAAGCTGACAGCTGATCGCTGAAAGCTAGAAAGGACTTTCTTGCCACAGTTGCGACAAAATATAATTACTGGTGAATGGGTTGTTTTTGCTCCCGAGAGAGCCAAGAGACCATCGGATTATGTTTCAGTTACAACCGAGAAAAAACAAAAAAAAGAGGATTGTCCTTTTTGTATGGATTCGAAAAAGAGCGGATATCCAAACAGCTTTAAGAATTTTGAAACTAAAAATACTTTTGTAATTAAGAACAAATTTCCTGCTTTCATTGAAAATCCTGATGTATCCGGAGATAAGAAATTTTTAATCGAAGATGAATTTTACTCGCTTAAAAGTGCAATCGGGGGACATGATGTAGTAGTTGTTAAGGAGCATGATCAGGGTTTGCCGGATTTTACTCTTGCTATTTGGAAAGATTTATTTGAAACCTTCGGGAAGCGCTACGGATATTTTAGGAAAATCGAAAATGTTGAGTATGTGATGCCGATTTATAACCACGGCCCGCAGGCGGCTGCTTCGATCGAACATCCTCACGCTCAAATCTTTGCTTCCTCGGTCGTACCAAATATCCCTGCCCGAGAGCTATCCCATACCTCCAAATACTACAACGAGAATAAAAGCTGCGTTTTTTGTGATTTAATCGCGCATGAGAAGAAGCAAAATACCAGAGTGCTCTTCGAGAATGACAATTTTATCGCTTTTACTTTTTATGCCGCCCGGTTCCCTTTTGAGATTTGGATCCTGCCCAAACGCCATGATAGCGATTTTTTCGGAATCAGGGGTGAAACAATTGAGCAGTTGTCTGATATATCGATGAAAGTCTTTGGCGCCTTAAACAAAACGCTCAACGACCCTCCTGTTAATTTTTTCATCCACAGCGCTCCGGTAGACGAAAAACAACAGTTACCCCATTATCATTGGCATATGGAAATTGCTCCGCGGCTAGCGCTTTATGGAGGATATGAACTCGGAAGCGGTATGGTTATTGATATAATTACTCCCGAACAAGCAGCAGATTTTCTGCGGGTAGGAAAGAAGTAAAAAAGGTTGCATTTATACTGAACATCAGGTAGACTTGGTCAAAATTAAGGTTAATATTTATGAAGGTATTACTGATAATGCAATTCCCGCTTTCCGGAGCGGGGACGGGGACGTTTGTCACTAAACTTTCGGAGAAACTCAGCCTGGTTGATGATATGGAAGTTGCGGTTGCCGCACCGGACGTAAAAGGTCCGAAGGGAGTTAAATTCTTTCCTATTAATCCCCCCTTCAAAGCAGTTTTTGTCAGTCATCCAAGATATCCAAAGTCACCACGGTTCTCGGAGTTAAACAGCAAAAGAATAACCGAATATTATTTGTCTTATTTTCGACA
>JBDRAU010000078.1:0-17810 GCA_043823315.1 bacterium | reverse complement strand
GTCCTTTATCAAGATGTTGATATCTTAATTCCCGCTGCGATCGGCGAACAAATCAATAAACAAAACGCTTCAAAGATTAAAGCTAAAATTATTATCGAGATGGCCAATCATCCGGTTCTAGAAGAAGCAGAAAAAATACTTGAGAAAAATGGGGTTATCGTTGTTCCAGACATTCTGGCAAACGCCGGCGGAGTTTTAGCCAGTTTCTATGAGTGGCAGGAAAATGTCAAAGGAATTAAATTACCATACAAAAAGGCCCAAAACGATCTAATTGAAAAAATGAGCAAAGCTCTTCACCAAGTCACAAAAACTGCCAAAGCAGAGAAAGTCACCCTGAGAGAAGCGGCTTACATGGTAGCAGTTTCAAAAATTGCTACGGCTCAAAGAAAGAGCGAATAGATAGTCACAAGCGCTGCCGCTGACATTATACCGATTGCAACAAGCCCTATAATTTTAAAAGTTAAGGAATTTGAAAAATTCCCCATAATCTTTTTACTTGACGATATAACTACAATCATAATCAGGATTACCGGTGCAATCATACCGTTTAATACTGCAGAGTAAATCAACGCTTTAATGGAATCCAAACCAACAAAGTTGATTAAAAGACCGATCAGCATCGAAAAAATCATAACTCCATAGAACGAATAGGCGTGGCGCAGTTTCTTGTGAAGTCCTCCCTTCCAGTTTAAGCTTTCAGAAACTGCATAAGCGGCCGAGCCGGATAAAATTGGAATACTCAAAAGTCCAACACCGATTATTCCAACCGCAAAAAGAAGATAGGACGTATCACCAGCCAAAGGCCTCAGGGCTCTGGCCGCCTCCTCCGCTGAAGTAATATTAGTAATTCCGGTTTTATTGAGCGTAATTGCACAAGCCGTAATAATAAAGAACATAACTAAATTAGACAAAAACATTCCCGAGACAACATCCAACCTCATATTGGCGATCATTTTTTTGCTAACTTGAATTTTTTCTATGCCTTGCTTTATTTTTATCTCGGCCAGTTCCTCCACTTCCTGCGATGTTTGCCAAAAGAAAAGATATGGAGAAATAGTTGTTCCGAGTATGGCACAAATCAGGATCAATTGATCACGGGAAAACTCAATCGATGGGGTAATGGCCGAGTGCAATATCTCACCCCAGTTAACATCTTTCATTACTAAAACCGAGAAAATATATGAAAGCAAAACCAATGCGAGCCATTTAAGATATTTTGCGTACCTTTCGTACGGAGCAAAGATTTGCAAAAATAGCATAAAAAGAGTGAATCCGACAACTAGATAAACAAATTTGATCTGGGGGTAAAGAAGTTGCACCGCTTTTGCCATAGCGCCAAGGTCTGCCCCGAGATTAAAGGTATTGGCAATAAATAAAAGTACGGCAGCAATGTAGATTACGTATTTTGGAAAATGCTTTCTGATGTTCGCTGCCAAGCCGCGACCGGTCACCAACCCAATTCTCCCGCACATCTCCTGAACAACAGCCATCAGCGGAAAAGTAAAAATAGAGAGCCATAAAAGTCCGAAGCCGTACTTAGCACCCGTCTGTGAATAAGTAGCAATCCCTGACGGATCATCATCGGATGCTCCGGTAACCAGTCCCGGGCCGAGCAATTCCCAGTATTTTTTGGCTCCCTTAACACCCCTTTGATCAAGAATCTTATCTTTTACCTTTTCGGAATTACCGAGGGAATAATCAAGCGCTTTGGCCGGACTTTCGACAATATCCTCAAAAATATCTTTCCCCATAATCTAATTTTACCACTAAAAACAAATACTGTTCGAGCGAAGTTACGAACCTACGCTCTATCATCCCCGAACTAAATTCGGGGCAAGCTCTGAACTGAAAGTATTCTGTCATCCCGCACTTGATGCGGGATCTATAATTTCATAATCTAAAACTTCTCGACTCGCCATGCTCTCTCGAAGAATAAAAGTTACTGTTCGAGCTCGTCGAGAACCTACACCATGTCATCCTGAACTCGTTTCAGGATCTATACGTTTCAGGATCTAAACCTTCTCGATTATCCCACGTTAGCGGGAACACTCGAAGATTAATTCTTAAATTTTAATTCAAAAACTTAAAAGTTGCGGCGGTCGATGAGAGTTCTTTTTCGGTAAATTGCACGAGGTCACTTGGCGTTCCTTCCCAAATTTTATAAACCACCACGTATTTTCCATTGTCAGCCAACTGCATCTCAAAAGATTCGTTATTTGACTCTTTATAATCGGATTTATTAAAAATTCTAAGCGTTATCGCCGGAGCCAGACCATCTTTGAAAACTTTGTCTTTTGTTGGCAGAAAAAATTCAATCTTGCCTTCGGCAGGTTCGCTTGGAACAGTTTCACGGACTTTTGAACCGTTCCAAATAGAACCAAAAGTCATCTCGAAAGAAAATTTGTCATTCTTGTAAAGAGAGCTGTTCTTTTTAACCCTGTCATCGAAACTTCCAACGGTTGTTTTAGTTGTTGTCGGCTCCGAACCGCCTTTAAGATCCACTTCACAAATTGTTGATTCCCCCGTCTCGCAGTCGGGTTCGACTTTTTTGTTTTCCTTCTTGATTAAATAAAAAGCCGCTGCTCCAGCAAGAGCAAAAACTATGATGATAACGATTCCTATTTTGCTTTTTCTTTTCATAAAGTTATTTTATCAATCTTTAACAAGATAGCAAAATACACAGAACTAAAAAATATTTTAGTGTTTCTTTGTCTTAAATAATTTCTTGGCTAAAAAGAAAATAATAATCGGGAGGGAAAAACCGGCAATAAAGAATAGCGGTTTAGATGATTTTCTTTGATCGCGGCTTGCGCCAAGAACTTGCGGACTGCGCGAATCTTGTTCTTCAGTAGGTGCGGTCTTTTGCGTTTCAGCTATCAACTCATCTTCAATGGCAGATTGCATAGGTGGGGATTTTGTCAAAACAGGGCTAATAACTGGACTGATAATCTTTTCACCAGTCAAGGAACTCCCTGTGTCAGGTGAGCTAGGAGTAGACAATTGGGACAAGCTCACCGGACAAATTTCTTCAAATTTTACATCAGCGAGCAATTTTTCACTCGATCCGATTTGCCAAGCATCAATAAAACCTCCTTTGATTAGCTTGCTCTGCGCTCCGAAATTAGCATAAGTTAAACCGCCGCCCTGATCAATCCAGTGAGACCAGTAATGACTGTTTGCATTTTTCTGCCAAGCAGACAAGGCCGACTCATTATCCAGACTCACCAAGAATCCCCTATCGAACGAAAATGGGATGGCGGCTTGACGAAAAAGATCCTCGCTTTTTAGCGGAAATGTTTCGCCCTCAAGACAAAAACGTTTTATCTCACCATTTGAATGCCGAACAAGTAAGCCTACTCTGCCAGAATCAGCGTGAACTCGTCCAAATAATGCAAGTGAAATAATTAAAGCTATTGATAGCATTTTGTTTTTTAATAAAACTACAATCAAACAACCAGCAATGAACCCAAAGACTATGTAAATATAATCCGGATTGCTATTTTTTTTACTTGTTTCGCCCAGGATATTTGAAAGTTTTGGGGACGGTTCTAAATCAGATTCCTGTATGCTCTCGCTCGGTTGATCAGCAACAGATTCTTGAGCAACGAGAGTAGCATTTCCCTCAAAAGTTTTTTCTTCTTCAGGCGATACCCGAACCTCTTCAACGTCATTTTTTGGTAAAACAACCTCTCCCGCTAAAGTTTCAGGTTCTTTAGATTCAGCTGCCGGATTCAGCGAAGGAGAAATAACAGGCGTAGGAGCTAACTCCGGTTCTTCTTCAAACGGCAGCAAATTAGAAGCAATTACCGGATAATTCATCTGATTCAGGCTTGGTAGAACAATTGCGGTTGTCCATACGGGCGTAGAATCGCCCCAAGGATCGGATGAGAAGTAAAACGATCCGTCTTCTTTTTGGTAGCTAAGCAAATGTTCGAGAACTGAATGACCGCCTTTCATCCAGAATTCATTTTGCGGTGATTCACCAAGCGAATAAATGGCTTGTAGGGTATAGGCATCAGAAAAAGCATCGGGACTAGTTACCCAGGGATCGCCCGAATATTTGATTCCACCGCCTTCGATCTGGAGAGACTTTAGATAATCCTTAGCTTTCATTATAGGATCAACGTTAAAATTTGGAGCAAGAATAGCTAAAGATTGAATTGATTGAGCAGTAATATTAGATTCCGTTCCCCAGCCAGAATCCCAGCCTCCGCTTGGTTGTTGTTCTGACACAATGTAGTCATATGTCATATCGGGAATACCGAGATTCTGGCTCTTCAAAGCAAAGACACCGAAGATTGTACTAATCAAGCTATTGCCAATCTTCCCCGAAGCCGGATCAACCAATCCTATCAGTCTGTTTTCTAAGTCACAGCCGGAAACCGATAAATCAACACCCGCCGAGGACAGAGCCATTACGGCTCGTTCAATATCTGTATCAGCGATATAGTCACACGCCCGGGAAAGTTCATAATCGACTAAAGAATTTTGCGGACTTTTAACCGAGCTAGGATCAACTCCGGCTGATGCAAAAGCCATCATTGACCAAGCGGTTTGCAGATCACCTGAGTCAATTTGATCTTTTTCGCGCAATCCCCCGTCTGAATTTTGCTGCATTGCAAGATATTGAAGCGCTTTGCCAATAGAATCGTTTTCGGATTTTGCAAGCCTGGGGATGCCCAAAATACCGGAAAATAAAGAAATCCCAACCAGGGATCCTAATATTAGCTTTCTCATAAAAAATACCTCCTTCGGGTAGATCCAACCCTTTAAAATAAGAGCCGGACTCGGCTGGTTTTCTGACTCATCCCCTTATGGTTCAACCAGTTTGGGGCATTACAGTAGCGGGACTGTAGCGGAATCTCACCGCACTTCCCCTCAATCTTCAGGAAAAGACTGAGTTTCGCCGAATTAGTTATTGCTAAATAATAAAAACAAATTCTAGAAAGCTTGTCAAATACTAACCCTGCTGTTATGTAACTTTCAGAAAAGTTATATAACCTTGTTATATATGATCATTTCTATATAACTCTGTTCGGTCTATTTTGACAGGGTTGTGGATAACTCAAGAATGCCGTTGATAATTAGTTTGCTTAACCTGCTTGCCCCGTAACTTTCGCACTGTGCGTAGAGGATGCGGTTTTTGGGTGGAACAAAAACCTATTGAGAAACTAGTAATGTTATGGGACCTGCCCCGTATAAAGCGCACAGCGTGATCTCGCCTTGGCGGGATAAGCCAGTAAGCTTTTATACTTAGGTGGATAACTCTACCTCCTGTTATCTGCCACTTGACGTCGATCGATGTCAAGTGGCAGGAAGACAACAGGATGTATGTCTAGTAGAAAAAAAGAAAACGGGGCCCGTCGGGGCCCCTGGTGAATCTTCGTTTTGCGGTTAATCGTCTTCCTGGACAATCCTCCAGGGCAATCTCGAGATAGGCTGGTCGTCTTCGCCGACCTGTCTGATTGCCATGCCACGCTTGAAGGCACGCTCGATCTTCTCGAGAAGAAGAGCGTTTTCGAGAAGCTGTGGCAGTACCTGATCGAAGCGCGTCGTGTTGACCATCCAGACAACCCGCCCCCACGGGCTTTTCATCTTCCCTGTCATCCTCATCCTTGACTTGAGAACGATCATTTCCTGCCATTCACAGACAAACGAGTGCCCATCGGGGCTGGGCAGATTGTGGCTTAGACGCCCGAGCCTCTGGATACATCCCAATTCCTCAAGCGCCTGAACGATGACGGGATGTTTGAGCAGGAGCTCGCAGGAAAGAACAAACTGGCAGTCCTCGACCACGATCAGTCGCGATGCGATGTACTCGAGCAACCCCGCCAGCACCTTACGGTAGTTCGGCTGTCTTTTGGGCATATAACCTCAATCCCTTCATGTAATGTTCGAAGATCACAAAAGAATAGCATAAAACTGCTTAAATATAAATAGCTAGATCGCATTCCCCCAACACCTCAACGATGAGGCGTTCATTTTTTAACTAATGCTTTTCCAATAGCCCCAAAGGGGCACCTTCGGGGCACGACTCGCCCATTCGACAAAGTATATGAGCTTGCCGAATGTACTCAGGATGAAAAATGTTTTCACTTTACGATTTGTTGGTAACATTTTTCACAATAGACCTTTTCCGATCGGTCTGGCGAATAAGTAGTTTCGAACTCATTTGCGCAACCCGCGTTCATGCATTCTCTGTGATATAAGACCTTTGGATTTCGCATTCCAAATCTATTTTTATAACGAACATCATAGTGATTATGTGGAATCGGTACTTTTTGCTCGATATAAAATGCAAGTTCTTGCGGAACAATTTTATACGGTTTCCCGGATGTTGCGCATTTCAAGATTCCCGACAATAGTTTTTGCCTTTCTTCTTCGCTCGTAATGTACTCCTCAATATTATCCTTGACATCGTAGAACGGCCCGTCGTACTTGAGTGAGTAGTCGTTATCTTGCCATTTGGCGTTAATTAGGCTCGCCTCTTCTTTAGTCTTGGGGAAGAAATCAAATGCCAGCGTTTCATTATAACCAAAGGGACTTAGAGATATCGGAAAAAACTCACCCCATTCATCGTTCTCTATCATTTTTTCAATTATTTTTCCGACAAGCCCTTGATATTCTTCTTTTGAATATTGCCTGTTTAAAACGCAATATTGTTTATTGCGAAGTCCGGTGCAGGCAAAACAGTCACGACTATTGTGGCAATTCTCGCAATAGTACATGTTACTCGAACTCAAAACTCCTGACGTTACGATGAAATTTGATCCAAAGCCGGTATGGTTAGTTTCAATTGCCCATTCAAATGATCCTCCCTCACTATCGTAGATATTCTTGCCTTCCTCTTGGTCAAAGCAATACCGGCTGTTTTCTGCTCTAATCGAACTGAAAGCTTTTTTTACATTTTTACAGTTTATCAGGTTATCTCCCTCGCAATCTTCGCACTGCAAAAGGTTCGCAAATTTTACTATCGCATTTTTTCTCATTTCTTCGTATTCCGCAAGAAGTTTCTGAACTTTAGTATGCGAACAAAGATCGAGTTCGGCGAGTGTCTGTTTATATTCTTCCTCGCTATATGATTTGTTACGAATATAATATTGTTTCCGGTTGAGATTGTTGCATAAAATACAGTCAGAACACCCATTTAAATCCTGTGAAAAATAACAGTCGCGACAATTTGTTAGACGATTCGAGTATTTACATCCATAGCAGTCATTACTGCTAACCAGTTCGTAGCAATTTTCGACTTTGTCACAAAAACCGACATCAACACAGTTTTTTGAACTGTAGGTTAAATACGAATAATGAACCTTGTCGCAGCCATAATAAATAACGGATGACATATAGCAGTCCTTGCACTCGGCGGTGTAATTTACGTAATCACAGTTTTGGGTTTTTGTGTTAAACAGTGACAGCCGAGGTACGGCCTTGAGTAGTTCGTCTAGTTGTGTGAATAATCTCTGTCCAGGATCATAATCTTTGCCATACTGTGCTGCATCCCAGTCATCCTTCCACCACTCGGAAAGCTCATATACTTTATAATCTGTTTTGTCTGGAGAGTATATGCTGACCATCTCCTTGCCTGATTTCGCGCATTTGGTTTTGTAAAGATTTCGCTCATTCCGCCAGGCCTGTCTTCTCATCGCGCGGCAGTTGGGGCATAGGGTTGGTGCTGGCCACAAGTATGTTTTATCCCCAAATTGGGGGGATATTTTTTTGTAAAATTCTAAATCTTCGTCCTCTACGACGAAATCTTCAGCGCACTGCTTACATTTTTTGTTTTCCATATTTCACTTTAGATCCCCGAGGTCGAAGTTACTTCGGCTCGAGGATGACACATTAGTGTCACTTAACTATATTTTGGTAGCATCTCTCGCCCATTCGACTCGCTTTCGCTCACTCAGAATAAAAAATGTTTTTACTTTACAATTTGTTGGTAACATTTTTCACCCATTCGACTCACTGTCGTTCGCTCAGGATGAATCATGCTCTTATTTTATAATATCCTGGTAGCATGATTCACAAAACACTTTCTCGGGTCGATCTGGTGCGTAAGACGTTTCGAATTCGTTCGGACATTTGCCTTGGTGCTGCTGGTACTCACCCTGACAGGAACAATCTCTGTGCCAGAGCGACATGGGGTTTCTAAAAGCGACTCTATCTTCGTAACGCTGATCGGGATGGCGTCGAGGGATTTGCAAGTTATTTTTAATATAGAACAGAAGTTCCTGCGGTTGGATTTTATATGGCTTTCCAGATACTTCGCATTTCAAAATCCCCGCTAGCAGCGCATCTTGTTCGGTCTTAGCATTCTCGTTTCTCTGTGGATCATACTCAGAGATCTCTTTCGGCTCATAAAACGGCCCATCATATTTCAAGCCAAAGTCTTCGTCCTGCCAATTAATTCCTTCCGCCTGTGCCTGCTCTTTGGTTAGTGGATAATATTCCGGTGCTATCGTTTCGTTGTACCCATACTGACTCATACTCATCGGGAAGTACTGACCCCACTCACCGTCTGCGATCATTTTCTCAATAATCTCGGCAACTTTTTTCTCATACTCATCGCGAGTAAACTGCTTGTTTAAAATGCAATATTCTTTTTGCTTTAAGCCCACACTTCCAAAGCAATTTCTGCAGCTGTTGTAGACCCCGATTGAATAATAGATGTTTGAGCAGTTAGTATAGACACTTCGGCTGAAAGCAATATTCTGCGAATTAATACCAACCTCGAGACAATCCAATATGTTTTCAGTTTCATTTCCCCAGAAGTCATAGTCCATCGAATTTCTGACTTTATCGACATTCGAACAGTAGCTCAAATTTTCGTCGCCGTTAGCATAGAAAGTCTTCTGCAAATTTTTGCTGTGATAGAGATGATCCCCTGTCGAATCTTCTGAGTCTAGAATATGAGCAAATTTCTTTGGTTGCTCAGATAGGAATTTTCTAATCTCTGCAAATTTTTGATCTTTGGCCTCACCAGAAAGGGCCAAAAATTCATCGCGGGTTTTTTCGAATTCTTCCTTGGTCGACTGCTTGTTATAAACCCAATACTGTTTATTTGATAAGTTCGTGCAAGCAAAGCAATTTGCCGAGCCCGTGCAACCATCGAGAAAATAACTTTCTCGCGAGTTGATTGAATTAATCGAGTGATGGCATTGGTAACACTTCTCGCAAATCGAGGATTCATAACATCCTTCGCAGTCATAGATTCTCAAGCAATCAACACAATCTTTATTGTTCCAGAGTCCTTGGCCGAACATACAATTTTCGTTGTTTGTAGCATTTTGAATTAAGTAGGAATTGACTGCTCGAGTAACATTATTAGTAAAAGGGCTGTTTTCGTTATCCACAACAACCGCGTGCATCTTGGGAACTTTCAGGTCAAGGTCCTTCAATTGCTCAAAGAAAGAACGACTCGGATCATATTCTTGGCCGTATTCCATCGGATCCCATTTATCACTCCACCACTCTGAGGTTTCGTAAACTTTGTATTTTGAGTTCGGAGCGTAGCCGGAAATTATCTCCTTCTCAGTTAGGTCACATTTTCTTTTATATATTTTAGTGATATTTCTCCACGCAAACCTTCTTTGCCTTCGACAATCAGGACACAGCGTCGGAGCGGGAATTTTAAAAACTTTTCCGTCAAATGTCGGTGACATTTGTTTGTAGAAATCTAAATCGTCGTCGGTTACCTCGTATTGTTTTTCACATTTCTTGCAAATTTTGTTTTCCATCTATACTCCGATTCTTGCTAAATAATTAAAGTTATAAAAATAATTGTTTATTGATTCAGCGCTTTGGCCACATTGAATACCGTGTTTAAAAAAATCAACAAAAGACTCTCGAGCTCTAACAACTTCCCCAAACTTCTTCTCGTTCTTAGGATCCTGAAGCGTCAGATCGAATAATTCCATGGCTCGTTTAAAAGCTAGCTCGGCCGACTTTTCGTCTTGCTTACTTTTGGCCTTGATAGTTCTAAAAACCTCCATACCAACATTCGCCATCTGTTCAATAAAGGCAAACCTCTGCCATCTCTTTTGAAATGAGGGCGTTAAATAGCCCTTCAGCTTCGTGCTCTTCTCTAAATTCTCAACAATTTTCATAGTCTTATTTAACCAGAAAAGGTATGTAACGTAAAGATGTCGAGATCAGATTTGAGTTTAGATGAAAACATCGATAAACAAATACTTCTAATCATCCCTGCACTTTTGAGACGATCGTCTCAAAAGTGCAAGCACTAAATCAGTTCTTCGGTTCTAGCAATGGGAGGATTCTAAGACGAAATTATAAATCAAATTTATTTCTAAGATATTGTTCACAGTCTATCTTTGAAATCTCCGCATAATTAACAAACCTCTCGACTTCGAAAACTGAAGCTATGAAAGATATCTCATCCTCGCACTCGTAGGGGCAAACCCAAACACTTTTTTGCAACTTAATAAAACCGATCTCAATCAATTTGTTTCTCAAAACTGTTCTAGCAAATCGAAGTTTTTCGGGAATATCAAAAATTACTATTCTCCATATACCGTCCCAATCATGCTTTTTAATTGAAATAGAATCAATATCGTAATCAACTAGCCTTGCTCTTCCTTTCTGTGTAATCTTAATAGTCGTTTTGCCTTTGCGATTGATAATTCGAACAAATCGATCTTTGATTATTTTTTCAAGTGATTTGTCAACTTTTTCATCACCGTATTTTTTACGCAATTTGATTAATTCAGGAATAAGTTTTGAGAGGCCTGTGGGCGAAAACAGAAAAATTCCGACCGCAAGACCTAAAAGCACTCCTTTTAAAACTGCTCTCGCGACCTCTACAAAAACTTCTTTTTCGTGCTGTGAGAGACGAATTTTTGAACTCATACTTCGATAATAACACCAATTAAAATCTCTTGCACTTTTGAGACGATCGTCTCAAAAGTGCAGAGTTAGAAAATCTACAAAAATAGCTAAAACTTAGATTATGGATTTTTGATAACAGGGCTCGCAATAGACTTTCTCCGATCTGTCTGGTGCGTAAGTTGTCTCAAATTCATTTTGACACTTGCCCAGAGCCCCTAAGGACGGACCCTCGTTCATACAAGAGCGGTGATAGAGCTTCATGGGGTTAATTCTCGCTAGACGGTCGAGATGACGCTGATCTGGGTGACGTCGCGGAATTTGAATATTATTTTGAACATACTCGGCAAGCTCCTGTGAGATAATTTTAAATGGCTTGCCGGAAATTTCACACTTTAAAATTCCTTTCAGGCACTTGTCGATTTCCTTTTGCACGTAAGGATTCTGCTTCGGGTCATAAGCGGAAATTTCCTTCGGGTCATAAAACGGCCCGTCGTATTTAATTCCATAATCTTTGTCCTGCCACTTCCAGCCGTTCTTTTTCGCTTCCTCCGTCGTTAGCGGAAAATATTCCATCGCCACAGTTTCGTTGTAGCCAAACGGAGAAATCGAAATCGGAAAGAATCTCCCCCACTCTCCCGCCTCTTGCATGTTCTTAATAATTTGCGCAACTTTTTTAAAATATTCTTCTTTTGTAAACTGCTTATTCAAAATGCAATATTGTTTATGAACTAGGCCAACACAACCAAAGAGGTTTTTGGAGTTTTGACAGTTCGAGCAGTAATATGAGTCCGGGCATGACACACATTGGCTAATCGAGATACAATTATTTAACCTTGTCGAACCGATAGCGCCGTAGGTAAATTCAGCCCACGCCACCGACGAAAGCTCCATCGCATATTTGATATATGCGGTTAAATAGTGATTGATCCCGTTTTCTGAGTCTTCGACTGAATAGCCCTCGTGAATATTTTTGCAATTTGTTAAATAATCCCCAGTCGAATTTTCGACGTTGGTCATGCGAGCAAATTTTTTGGGCTGATGCATAGAAAACTCTGCGAATTTATCTTTTTCTTTTTCTAGAGATTTACGAGTTGCAAAAATTTCTGCGACTTTCTTTTCGTATTCTTCTTTGGTCAACTTTTCATTAAAATAGTAATATTGCTTGCGATGCAAATTTACGCAACCGATACAGTCATTGCATCCCACACAACTCTCGCACAAAAAACAGTCGTTACAGTTCTCACAGCTTTCTAGATATTTTGAGTTATTACAGTCAAAACAAAACAAGCATTCATAAAGATATTGGCTTTTAAAGACAAAATAACTGTCGATATTTTTAAACCCCTCGACACCATAGGTCGTGTAGTAGCACGATTCGTTATAATGCCCTCCGACTGTCAGATAGCAATCTTTGACGTCCTCTTCTTGATTGACAAAATCGCTATTTTCAACGTTGACCGCAAAAAGTCCTAAAAGTTTTGATTTGTGTAAAAGTTCGTCAAACTGTACAAAAAAGGATTTGCTCGCGTCATATTCAATCCCGACATCTACCGGATCCCACTTGTCCGACCAAAAACATTTCCCGCATGTAGCTTGATAATCTTTGTCGGGTGAATAAATAGAAAGAACTTCTTTCTTGCATAATGCACAGGGTCTTTTGTAAAGCTTTCGCTCGTTGCGAAAAGCAATTCTATTTTGCTCACGGCAAAGCGGACACATTTCCGGCTCGGGCAATTCAAATTTTTTTCCGTTAATTTCCGGAGCTAACTTTTCTCGAAGTTTTTGCTCTGCTTCGCTTTCTGTAAATTCAGCAGAGCATTGTTTGCATTTCATAACACTGTTTTTTGATAGCCCCAAGGGGGCCCCTTCGGGGCACGACTCACCCGTTCGACTTTGCTCAGGATGAAAAATATTTTTCATACTACACTTTGTTGGTAACATTTTTCACAGTATACTTTCTCCGGTCTGTCGGGTACGTACGTCGTTTGGAATTTATTTTCACAGCGCCTGCCACCCGTAGCCTCGGCGGAGGATGGGCCGGAATGATCATGACCGGATTCGACACAATCGCACCTTCGTTCGTACAGCACACGTGGGTTACGAAGTGCAAACAATTCCTTGAATCTCTCTGAGTAGTGAACTGTCGGTATCGGAATATTATTTTTGAGATAGAACGACAACTCTTGCGGCAAGACTTTAAATGGCTTACCGGTTTTTTCGCACTTTATTACGCCGCCCAGTAACTTATCAACCTGTTCCTCGTTATCATTATATTCACCAATGCCATCCAACGGCTCATAGGTTGAGCCGTTGAATTCGCTCTCGTAATTTTTGTCCTGCCAAAAAGATCCGAACTTTTCTGCTTCCTCTTTGCTCTTCGGAAAATAATCCTGCGCGACCGATTCGTTATAAGCAAAGGTTGAAATACTGGCTGGGAAAAGCTCTCCCCACTCGCCGTCTGCTTGCATTTTTTCAATAATTTTCGGAACGATCTTTTCATATTCTTCTTTAGTATATTCTTTGTTAAAGATACAATATTCTTTTCTGGTTAATCCGGCACAGCCAAAACAGTTCTTGCAGTTGTCGCAAAAGTTGCAATATAAGTTGTCCTGACCGTACCCCATAAAAACGCACAACACATTGTGATATCCGGCAATGCTCGTGCCCTCATAGCAAAGTTCACATTCGGCAATATAATTTTGATCGCGGCAATCCTTACCCTCGGCATCAATATTCCCCACCCTGACACAATCCTCGCTTTTACAAACATTAAAGCAATCATGGCAGTTTTTGGATTCGATAATATAATCGCCCGTGCAGTTTTCACTTTTCAGATTATGATTGAACTTTCGAGTGGCTTTCTTTCTGAGGTCCTCAAATTCTTCTTTTAACTTTATCTGACCCGAGCGAGTATTCATTTTGAGCTCGGCTAGTTTTTACAAGTATTCTTCTTTTTCGTATTTTTTGCCTCGAATATAATATTGTTTGTTTTTGAGCCCCGAAGATAGGACAACATTCTGGCAACCCGCACAATCATATGAAAAATGACACTCCGAGCAATCCTTGCAATGCTCCAGAAATGACGATGAATGGCAACCACCGCAGTCAAAGAGCATGTAACAAAATTCGCAGTTCCTAACATCAAAAACATCGACGCAATCCTTGACGTAAAATGCCTCATTGTTATAAAAACATCGTTCTCCATAGCCAAGGTTGAAACACATGTAAGAATCTTTTGAGTGCCATGTTTGATTGCAAAAATCGCAGTTCTCATTAAAGATCGTGTTGTTGGCTTGGCGCGGAACTTTTTCCATAAGTTCCTTAAACTGCTCAAAAAATCCGCGGCTAAAATCAAAATCAAAATCGACTCTGTAGCTCATCGGATCCCATTTGTCAGATTTAAAAGCAGAGTTCGAATAAACCTTGAAAGGTTTGTCGGGCGAATAAACGCTAACAACTTCTTCGCCAGTAAGCTCGCATTTTCTTTTATAAAGATGCCGTTCGTTTCTCCAGCAGTATCTTCTAATCGTCCGACACTCCAAGCAAAGAGTTGGTGGCGAAATTAAATACTTCTTCCCACCAAATTCCGGCGAGACTTTTTCTAAGAATTGAAGATCATCATCACTCACTTCAAAATCATGATTACACTGTTCGCACATTTTTTTGTTCATTTTTTAAATAATTGATTAGTTTTTTGTTCCACCTAAAAAACGCATAAAAACTCACGTCTGCTTTTTAGGTTTTTGTTCCGCCCAAAAACCGCGAATTCTTTTTGACACTGTTTACAGTTTTGATTTTGCATAATCTTAGATCCCCGAGGTCGAAGTTCCTTCGACTCGAGAATGACATTTTGGATTGCTTCGTCGCAAGCTAGGTTTGCGAGTCATTATTCTGCGATTCCACCTCGCAGAAGCACCCGCAAACCGCGCAATGACACAGCGACTTGATCCCTCGACTGGGCTCGGGATGACACGGGACAGGATGGCGCTTGGCGCAGGGCGGATAGATTGCTTCTCCGTCAGAGCACGGATCGCAATGACACCTGCTTTATAAACTTTATGAACTTTCTAACTTGATAAACTAAAGTATCGGCGCAGAGAAGTTTTCTTCTTTCAGTTTCTCCAAAACTTCCATTTCCTTGCTCTTCTCCTGCTTTAATTCTTTTTCGGCCGTTGCCTTGGATCTACAAAAGTTTTCACGCGTGTACTGTACTATTTGTTCGCGGAAATTGAAAGTGGATTCCGGAACTGTCAGCGTTTTGGCCGAAAATGCTTCTTTAACCTCGTCATCGATTGATAATTTTAGATAAATTTCGCGCACGCCCAAGTTGACAATGTCTTGAGCTGCAAACTCGGGCTCAAATTCTTTCTCCATCAAAAGCGCATCTTCAGGACCGATTCTAAACGAAATGATTGAGCCGACATTACCAAAGACCGTCTTTTTGACAACGTCGTTTAATTGCGAAACATACTGGTGCGCCATTGTCAGCGAAAGCCGGTATTTTCTCGACTCAGATAGAATGTTAGCAAATGAATCGGTAGCAAAGTTCTGGAACTCGTCTATATACAGAAAGAACGGTACTCTTTGGCTTTCAGCAACATCAGCTCGCGCTAAAGCCGCCTGATAAATTTTGGTTATTATCATAGAACCCAGAAGCGAAGTATTTTCTTCTTGCAGAATCCCCTTGGGAAGTTTTACAAGCAAAATTTTCTTGTTGTTCATTATAAAAGACATGTCGATCTTGTTTTCCTCTTGCCCAACAATGTTCCTGATAATTGTATTTGAAACAAATTGACCGATTTTGTTTAAAATCGGCATAATCGCTTCAGCGTCAAATTTTTCACTCCATGAGGCAAATTCATTGGTCCAGAAATTTTTAACAACCTGATCCTCGATAGTTTTGATCGTCGCCTGACGATATTCCCGATCAGTTAAAAGCAAGAGAATGCTCATGACCGAAGCTTTGGGGGCATCGAGGAGAGCTAGCAACGTCATACGCAGTACGTGCTCAAGCCGCGGAGACCAGTTTGAACCAAAAATTTTCTTAAAGATTTCGATAAGTCCCGTGGAAACCTGCTGGCGAAGAAGCGGATTAACTTTTTCGATCGGGTTAAAAGCAATTGGATATTCCTCATCTACTGGATTAAAGAAGATTACATCTTTAATTCTACTTTCAGGAATAAAAGGAATAATATTTTCAACCAAGTCACCATGAGGATCGATAATGCAAACTCCGTGACCAAGCTCAAGGTCATTTTTAATCATCAGCTCAAGCATCTTTGATTTACCGGAACCGGATTTACCGATGACATACATGTGACGCGCTCGATCTTTTCTTTTGATTCCAAATGATTCTCGGATATTGCGATAGTTGGTTTCCGCAAATGGCGTCAGTTCATCCGGCGAAGTATTGTCGACAGTCGGAAGTCCAAGCGGCGGTTCAGATTTCGGAGAAAGGATTTTATAAAGGTTTGGTACCGAATCGGAATCAAGAGGAAAATGGCAAATTGTTGCCACCTCATCGGCAGTCAGATGAAAAGCGGAGGTAGAATTTTCAGTCGAGGTGATCCTATCAAAGTCGTTTACCGTGACAGGTTTGATGCGATATTTAAACTCGTTATACTCACTTTCTAATTTTTGAAAAACTTGGGCAATCGGTTCCAATTTAGCGGCGGCCAGCTCGTAACTTTCCGAGAAAAGCAATATATCGATGTCACAGCTATAAAGCGGTTGGCGGTTTTTCTCTTGGGCCGCCGCCAGTCCCCTGGCACGAATCTCCGGCGATGCTTTTTTGGAAAAAACTCCCTCGACAACATTTAAGCGCTGCTTGAAATTTTTAACCGAAAGATTGATCGAGCGCTTCAGCGTAAAAATTGCTTTGTCCTGATCGAGCGGTTTGATCTTAAGTTGCATAAAAAATTTCTCTTGCGCCGTAAGACGGTTGAACTGATTGAAAATGTCAGACAAAAACGATCCCTCCATGGCCTCGAAGGTCAGAAACGGATAATGGTCGCCGTAGCGAAGACGCAGATCGGCCTGCGCTGCCATCTCGGCATTTTGCGGGTCGAAGTTTCTTTTTATTTCCTCAAGTTCGATTTTGGAAAAAACGGCATAGAGCTGGTTTTCCATGACCGACTGATATTGCGCTGGAACTTTAACCGTGTAAAAAATCCTTTTGTTTATCATGTTAAGCGAAACCGCAAAAGGAAGATTTTTGAAAATTTTCGAAAGCGTCCTTAAAAATTCCGCAAAGACCCTTACTTCAAAATTGGTGTGTTGCGGAAGCTTAACAATAAACTCTTTGGTCTCACCCTGTTCAACCATTTTTTTGCAATCTATAATTCGAGCATAGTCGAGAACCTCTCGACTTTTTTACTCTGATTATAAAATACCACTTTTTACGCTTTGGGGCAATTTGAAATATGGAGAAAAGACGATTTGCACTTGACCCGAAGATGAGTTTAAAATATAATTAAGTGCTATCTGTTTTTGAGATAGCCAAAAACTTCGGGGAGGGATAGTTTTGACCGATTTTTCACGACTGGCTAGGCTGAGACAAGGATCGCAGCAGAACGAATGGCCTGCTGAAGTCGTAGCCCGAATCCACCAAGGAGTATCGGCAGAAGAGATCGCCGGGACGACTGGGAAGGACGTGCAAACGGTTAGACGCTACATGCAGAGACTCGCAAGACAGAGGCACCAGCTACCACCAACAGCCATCTGCCGCAAGGCCAGACCCTCTACTCCATGGCGCTAACTCGTCGCCGTTCCTCAAGGCCCGTCCTGCGGACGGGCCTTTCGCTTTAAAAAAAATAATTATAGAATCGTAAAACCTCTATCTTGAAAAATCGACTCTTTTAAGTTAAAATCTTAACAGTTCTTTAAAATATTCCCCGGTAGCTCAATGGCAGAGCGCGTGCCTGTTAAGCACTAGGTTGCTGGTTCGAATCCAGCCCGGGGAGCCA
>JBDRAU010000077.1:0-2306 GCA_043823315.1 bacterium | reverse complement strand
GTTTCCATTTTTCCTATACCAGATTCGAATATGCTATAATTTTATCATTCTATTCTCATCCAATGCCGTATAATGCCTAATATATTTAGGCTTTATACGGATTGTCTATAAGATGTTATGCGATCCGCTCAAACGCGAGTTAGCCCGCTGATAGCGAAAGAAGGTCTTATGAAACAACGTGTGGCAATTCAAGCCTCGCTGATTAGTGTTGTTATCTTGTTTTTAGTTGGGTGTAGCACATCGGTTTCTTATAAACCTCCCCTTCTGCCCGTAAAATTTGTCATTGACAATACGGGAAAAATATCCGTTGTAGGCGAAATTTCACTGGTCACTTTTATCGGGGAATTCTCGATTGGTGCTGAATATACAATAAATAGCGAACCCGATAACATTCTTGTCATTATTAGAGACCAAAGCAGAGGTTCTCATGGGCTTGATACTATCTATCGTGTTCACACAAATGGTGATGAACTCACTGTTGTTCTAAATGGAGAAACTACCGTTCAGGTAGCAAATAAGCAAGTAATCATTGATGTTACCAATGCTGAAGTAAAGAGTATCGAATTTAAACGCGCCGAAGATTCAGGAGTAACATCTTCAGGCTTTTGGAAAACTGGAGATGATAAATACCGTCCGTTTAAGGTCATGCAAAGGGCAATAGACAAAGACACATGGTTAGGTAATATCGCTGCCTTACTGTTATTTCCTATTGAGTTGATAGCCTTGCCCCTTTACTTCTACTTAAGAAGTGCCGAAATTCTTTTTGGAGAAGTAGGATGGTATGGTGCTTATTTTCTCTTAGTAATTATATGGCTTGGTTCTATGATTACAGCAGGTAAATCAGATGGCAGTAAATTTTTGGCAATTGTTCTCTCCGCTATCATCGTTTGCGCGTTTATCATTGGTTTGCTGCTTTAAGCTTTTATGAAAACTTATAAATATGCTTTTTTTACAAGTCATCTCTTTCAAATCGCTGAAAGCGGGCTAACACCGGCTCCAGTCGGACAGCGGCTCCGCCGCTCCGCGCAGACGCGATTTGCCAGAAATGGTGCTTAATTGAGTAGGAGTCTCGCCTGCCCCGCCGCTGCCGCTGAGCCAATCCGTTAGCCTGTTCCTTTAGGCAGAGAAAATCAAAACAATAATACGCATGGCACTGGAATTTTCTCGTTATGACAAAAAAGAAAAAACTCCAAGTTTTCATTTCATCAACATATACAGATTTGCGGGATGAGAGACAAGCCGCAGTTGAAGCCGTGCTTACATCAGGTCATATTCCTGCTGGGATGGAATTATTTGCCGCAGGCGATGAAACTCAAATGAATGTAATTAAGCGGTGGATAGACGAGTCCGATATATATATGCTTATTCTCGGCGGGCGTTACGGTAGTATTGAACCGAAAACTCAAAAAAGTTATATCCATCTTGAATATGAATATGCCGCCGAAAAAGGCAAGCCATTATTCGCTATAGTTATCAATGAAAATTATTTGGAAAAGAAAGTTAAGAAACATGGAAGTTCAGTAATTGAAAAAGATTACCCTGAAAAACTTAGGCAATTTAGAGAGTTGGTTTGTAGCAAGATGGTGAGATTCTGGAGTGACCCAAAAGATATAAAACTATCTGTCATGGAGACAATTGCAGATTTCAGTAAGCGAGCCGAATTAATCGGGTGGATACATGGTAGTGAAGGACTTACGATAGAAAATTTAACCAACGAAAATGCCGAACTGAAAAAACAGTTAGCAGAATTGATAAGAGATCAAGAACCAAAGTTCAACGGTTATACTTTCATGGAACTCGCAAAGATTTTAAAATCAGAAGACCTCCTAAAAGATTTAGCACGAGTTGGTCGTTACTCGAAAATCGGAGCAAACAGCAAATTCAAGAAGGGTTTAGTCAAGCACGGAATCATCAAGAAAAATAATAGTGATGTATGGGAGACGGAAGGTGTTTACTCGCTCACTGATGTTGGCAAGCGATTTCTTGCTCATTGGGAAGCCGAAAGCGAAAAACATTTAAATGAAATGTTCTCTGGAAGAAAAACAGGCTAACAAAGCGTGCACCTGACGTGTGGGATTCTGCGGTATTTTCAAGCATTTTTCTGGCTTCGAGTTTGTCCTGCTCCCAAGCAGAGTCCACGCCCGCCCACACGCAGGTAACGCAAACCGTTGGGCAGATAAAGCAAAAGTCGAGAGAATGCTTGGGTAATCGAGTCGGAAAAGCGAAGTTGTACAATCAGAAATCGACTCATCTGTGAATCTGAACTATGTGCACCATGACATGTGGTTTTTGCAGCAAAAAGCTGC
>JBDRAU010000076.1:0-3921 GCA_043823315.1 bacterium | reverse complement strand
ACCAAAGATATCCCGGTAATTGTTCTAACCAATCTTCTCAGTAATGAAAAAGTGGCCCAGGTTTTAGAAGCAGGGGGAACCCACTATTTAGTCAAATCGGACTATACCGCCGACGATGTTGTCGTCGCGATTAAAAAAAGGTTAGGATTGGTTTGAAACAACCGGGAAATAACCACCTCTTAAAAACACCCCCGGGGTGAGCTTTGGCTCCCCGGGGGTGGGCCAATCAGATAGGGATTCCTCAATTCGCAAAACTCGCTCGGAACGGCCACTCCCTCTCCGTCATTCTGAGCAAAGCGAAGAATCCCCCTGGGATCAGCAATCGGAATAGTTCGATCCAGGACTGTGATCTCTCACCCTGCCATCCTGATCCCGACGTAACGTCGGGGTGACGACGAAGGATCCCCTGATCGTTGGCAACTCACGACACCCACTCGTTAAACACCCCCGGGGTGAGCTTTGGCTCCCCGGGGGTGAGTTATTCTAATTCAGGATCGTGACCACCTTTCACCACCGAGGTGAAATATCCCACCTGTTGACCTACTTTGATCGCTCAGCGAGGCGAGCAGGCAGGTTTTCTTGGTTCGTGTGTAAATAAACGACGAGCCCTGCACCGGAATAAATTCGATGCAGGGCGAGCCATTTTGTCTAACGTTTCGGGCTATTGGAGGTTTGCATGGATTTTCCCCTTTTTATCTCCGAAATCGTTTGTAAATGCCATGCGATCCCACATCGAGTAAATAGACGGTGTCATGTCCAGAAAACTCAAAAAGAACGCGATATCCTTCTCCCGACTTCGCCATTTAAGTGACCCGAAGACGAGTGGAAAAATAAGCGGAGTTACTCCTCCGAGGTGGCAGAGTGGAGCGAAGCGTAACATCTGACTCCTCGGACGGTGTGACGAAGAGGAATTTTTGCTATCCTTTACCATCCGAGGGGTCACTTCACTTCGTTTCGCAACACCTCGGAGGTGTTTTTTACGTTTTCTTATCTAACTTAACTAAAAAAGCTTACCTCTCTTTTGAATTAACTCAAAATTCGCAAGTGACCCAAATCGCTAAAATTATGAAAAAACATGCCTATCTTTGCGTAAATCTTTTTCCAAAAATCAAAGTGGCGAAGTCGGGAAGGATGATCCGGAGTTTTGATAAAAATACTGATTTTCTTGTCAAAGTCGCTTTGGATATGTTGAGGAGTCCTCTTATAACTCCGTTTGAAGCGCGACGAGAGATTAACCTTCATAGGTTTACGAATGCAGCTCGGTAATTAAATCCTTAGCGGAAGTAAAGGCCTTGCAGTTACCGAGTGCATAATCGAGCCGCGCTTCATTGATAATTTCATCGAGCGTTTTGGCTTCGTTTAACCTCTTAATTCCCTTGGTGCTTATTTCACAGATAATTTTCTTCTCTTTCGGGTATCGAAGAATACAGCGTAAGGCAGACAGTGGTATTTTTACCACAGCTTCATCAGTTCTTTTTTGAGTTTTCACTGGGTCTAGATTAGTCATATTTCTTTGAATTTAACTTTGTAATCCGTTTAATCCTATCATAATTGCCCAGAAAAATCTATGCAAATTTATTTCAGCTAACGTTTGCGATTCAACGAAGTCGCGACCGAGCCAAAGCGCAACGGTTTTTGCGAAGCAAAAGTTGACGAAGGGTTTTAGTCATCGCTTCTTCTGGAAGAATTTTAAGTAGATAATTGGCAAAATACCAGCCGTGTTCAATACAAGAATGGCAATAAACCATTTCAATTGATTATTTCTTCCAGATTTCCATAAAGCAATTCCTTTCCAAATAACACTCCATACAATCAAAGGAGTTATCCAAATTAAAGTTGATGTTTCAAGCACCATGGTAGACATATAGATTATGGCCTACTTAAAATAATTTGCGATGACTAAAATTGAATATAACGGCCGCAGGTTATCCGACGTTCTGAAAAAATTGTAACACAATTTTGAAAGAATGTTGGATATACCGCAGTTAGGCGATGTGGTGAGCGAAGCGAAACACTCGACTAACAAGGTGAAGGCAAGTCTGACTTGCCGAAGCCGCCGTCTAACGTTTCCAGTATGGGCGACCTGCTTGCCGGCAGGCAGGAGTCGCCGACGGATACACTTTATTTTACATCAGTCAAAGCGATGTGGGAGAAGAGGCGCAACCGAACGAACCGCCCATACTGTGTCAGGTGACCCGAGGCCAGATTGTTATACTTCGTGCTTTAAACAGTCGGCTGAAAGTGCAACGAGGTCGAGCACCGCAGACAACAACAAAAATTAGAGAGTGTGGGATTTGTGAAGCTCCATTTTCTTACCACGATCTTCAAGTTCGTCCATGGTTTCAAAAAAAGCGTTTTCAATGTCAACATCATATTTTTGGGCAATGATGATAAGACAAGATAAAATATCGCCGATTTCGTGTTTTAATTTTTGATCAACGTTTTCAACCTCTCGAAGTCCATCTTTAGCCATAGCATACTTAACAAGAGCTCCAACATCGGCGACAAGAGCTTTCACATACTCTCCTCTATGCCATTCTTTTCCTAAACGGCGTTTGTCGGAATCAATATAGTATCGCCAAACCTCATTGGTGCGATCAATTATCTTTTTAAAATCCATAACTCAAATATAGCATAACATACTTTTTTATATTTTTTGTGAGCCGCAAAACAGAGTCTGACACAGCGAAGGCAAGTCTGACTTGCCGAAGCCGCCGCCCATTGCGCAAAATTACCTTAAATAATCTATAAATAGAGCGAAGCGAAATTTTGCACAACGTTCATGAATATCTGATGTTTTTCGCCGTTATTTTTGCACTTTCGACCAATTTAGTACAATTGTTTATTCGAGTAGTAGCGTTGTATTGCCACCATTCAAAGGCGAAAAATATGGGTGGAAGAAAATTGACATTCCTTTAAAATTTCAAAGAGTCAATTTCCTGGAACCAGATATTCACTGTTATCGGTTGTAAAATTTAAATTCTCGTCCTCCTATTTGAGTTCTTCTTTACAAACGGCTATTAACTCTTTGATGGTGGGAGATACGTTTTCCTTGCTATTAATTTCCTCTAATGAAAAAAATGACGCTTTTTGTCCCTCATTAAGTACGATATTTGATAAATCTTCAATATTTGTTTCACCCATAAAGTAGTGACCATTTATTTCGTATTCTTGCCCTTGAACAGTATGAACCTTTTTTTTGGAATAAATATGTTTGATATTGAAGACTTCGATATCCAATTCTTCCTTGATCTCACGTTTAACTGTATCTATTGGTCTTTCATTCTGTTCAATTCCACCGCCCAACAATCCCCACATATTTGGTTCAGGAATATTAGGCTTATTATCCCTAAGCACAAAAAGATACTTATTTAAAGCATCATTTTTTATAAATATTTTAGCTCCGTCTGTAACTTTCATAATTTGCACTAGAGAATTTAAATTTTATTTCGTATAATGGGCGGCGGTTATGCAAAGTCCCGAGAAAATTGTATCACAATTTTTCGAGGGATTTCTGGCATAACCGACAGTTGCGCGAAGCCACCGCTTATTAGGCAAAATACCATTGAGAATATAAATAAAAGGCGAGCCCTGCACCGGAATAAATTCGATGCAGAGCGAGCCATTTTGCCTAACGTTCCAGTATATGCGAACTTACCGATTGTTAAAATATATTATACAACAATCAAGTAAGTTGGGTGACCCCGCAGCTGTGGGGTCACCGCATATACAGTGTTGTACGGCCTGAACGAAACACAGTGAAGTGAAAGCGCAGCGCGGCTGAACGAAGTGAAGAGTTAAATTTTTGATTCCTTCAGTTTTTTAAGCGCTTTTTCATACATAGGCTGGGCTATTTGTTGAGCTTTTTTGGATGTAATTCTTTCATACATCCAGTCAAACTTTTCTTTTATAACTTTCTTT
>JBDRAU010000075.1:0-14649 GCA_043823315.1 bacterium | reverse complement strand
GAACACGCGTTCTTCTTTTTAGCTCTTTTACTTTTTTACTTAGCGCTAGAGGGCGAAAAGACAAAGGGATTCCTGCTTGCGCTTTTGGCCGGTTTATCGCTGGGTCTGGCTGCTTTTGCCCATACCCAAGTGGCGATATGGGCCCCGGCAATAGTTTTTCTGCCGATTATTACCTTAAAATCCTTGGGTAAAAAAGAGATATGGCCACTTATTTTTAAATATTTGATGCTGCTTATCGGCGGCGGTGTTTTTATATTTTTATATTTAAAGCTTTTAGTTTATTCAAATTCGATCGGCTGGCATGATCCAACTCCCGATCTAAAGAGTGCGCTCAGCTATCTTCTTTTTGGCAACATCTCTGATCACGATCCGATTGAACTAAGAAAAAGTTTTTACTATCTTGTCGCTCTTTCTTCGAGCTTGGTTGTTCTGGTCGGATTTTTTGGATCGATCAAGTTGTTCTTTTCAGACAAAAGGAAACTATTATATCTCGTAATCTGGTTTTTGCCATTTGTTATCGGTGCAACTTATATTTATGAAAATCTTTATGGGCGAACTTTAATTATTGGCCTTGCTCCGGTTGTAATTCTAGCAAGTTACTTCTTGGTTTCACTCAAACGTTTTCGGCTTCTCGCAATTTTTGTAGTTGTTTTGCAGCTTTGCGTTTTATCCGGACCGGTAATTGCAAGATATAAATTGTTTCCCGCTCCGATTGAACACATTAAGGACACGCTCTCTGGACTTGAAACAGGTGGAATTTTTATCTCTTCAAATGTTACAAAAACTCTGGCCAATGCGGCCTATGATGGCGAATATGTAAATTTTGGTGATGTTGGAAACGGAGCCGGCTATGTCGAGGAAAAAGTAAAACAGGCACTTGCAGAAAACCGTCCAATCTACATTCTCTCCGACGCGCTTTTACTGCCTTATCACCGTTATGATGGAGCGTATTATGATCTTCGCTCGACAGGAGTTGGTTCGTCTTCCGACCATGCTACGATCTTAGATTTTTTGGTTAGAGATTATGCGCTTCGCCTCGTCAGGGTTGATGATTTTGGTTTTCAAAGGGCGGTTTACGAGGTTCTGCCAAATCACTTAGAAGATGATCTAGATAAGGTAAAGGCGAATCTTGATAATTCTTCGATTGTATTTGGAAAAATTAAATCTGCAGACGATCCGGTTTCCGGTTTAATCGTAAATGGCAGCAGTAATTTGGTTTGCAACGCCCCCAAAGATGACATCACAAGGTTGGATGCCGGCTTTTGTCTTCTTAGGAGTCTCTCTGGCAAAAGATACGGCAACTGGACTTTTACAGACAAGGACGGCTGGTTTTTTCTGCAGGATACAACCAATAGTGGCAAGATAGTTCTCTCTTCAAATCCGGCTCTGACGAAAATATCTTCTCTTAATGGCCAGTTTGCAACTTCGGGAGATATTGCCACAGACTTTCATCTTGTGGGCGAATTTTCTGATCTTGCTCAATTGAGGCAAGAGTTAGGCCAAACAGACAATTCCTTCTATGTTTTTGCAAGCCGTGAAAACAATATCGAAGAATATCGGCTTTATACTTTTGATTTTAACTTGCCTTCATCCGGCAAGATCAGGGCTAGAGATTTGGGTGGGGAGGCGAGTGAACTCGTAAGGGACAAAACCGCAGAAAGCTCAAAAGTTCGCGTTGCAACAAGGGGCGGAGGCTTTGTTCTGGCGGGACCTTATATCACTTTGGAAGCTGGAAAATATAAATTAATTTTCAAAACCCGATCTAATTTGAAAAAAGACAACCTCATTAAATTTGAAGTGAGCGGTGATTATGCTCGGACGACCTTGGCGGAAAAAGAAGTTGTTCAAAGAGAACTTGCTGGCAAAGATTATCATGAGATAGAGTTAGAATTTGAATTACAAGACAGAACAGAGGGGATTGAATTTAGGATTGAGGTTCGGCCGAACTCGAACGTGCTGGTGGATTATTTGGAGCTTTTGAAGCAGTAGGTAGCTCGAGATGCGAGCTGATAAATTTGCGGTAAACTTCAAAAGCTTTTTTGTTGGATTTAACCCGATTTTCTTGACCGTTAAATTTCACTTCAACTAAACCTAAGTGCCCATCTGGCGGATTTCCAGCTTGACCATCAACGGTATTGTCAAAAAGCGTGTAGGCGATAAATCCCTTAAAATATTTACTTGAGTAAAAATTTTCCAAAAATTTTGAGAAAAATTGGGCCTGTTCTTCTTCGCCGTTTTGTCCTTTTTCGCTGTAGGATCCTCCAGCTCGGTTGGCTTCAACGATCCAGAGATCTTTTTTATACGAGGCAAGCTTTTGGGCCAAATTCAAACTTTTTCCGTAATTAAACTCCCGGTTCTTGACGTCAACGCCATCTCCGCTATACCAGCCCCAACCAATGATATCAAAATCAGCCCCGTCTTCGATCAACTTTCCGACAATGTCATACAGAACCCAATGCCCGCTGATTAAAAGTTTTGCGCTCTTGTCGTTATCCCGTATGCCCTTTGCCATTCCTTTGATCCAAGCCAACGTGGCATCGTAGTGCGCTTTGGAATAATCTACTCCGGTTTCAAGTTTAAAAGTTTCACCGGTGTAGTCGTCGGGCTTAGCAATGGTTCCTGTTACTTCGTTGGCGAGTTGGAAGTATTTGACCTTCTTACCATAGCGCTTGGCAGCGTAGGCGCCTTGAGTGTATCCTTCAGCAAAATAATCGGCCTTGCCGACGGTGGCGGGAATATTTGGCTCGAGCACCAAAAGCAGGTCAAGTTCCGCCTCGCTCATTTGGTTAATATAATCGTCATTATCTTGTGCGCGGTATCTGATTGAATAATTTGGAGAATAGACGATTTGGGTTTCGAGATTGGCTCTGATCAGGTTAATTCCAAGTTCCTTGGCTTTTTTTATTTGAAGGGCGGTTCTATCGGGAGAGTAAGTGTCGACTTTTTTATGCAACGCATAAGCTCCGCCTTGGGCTCCCCAAACAAATCTTTGCTTTGGCAGTGTCTCTTTGACTTTCTCAACCGTTTTAGAAATCTCGCGTTTAAGCTCGGTTTTGTTCTTGGCCATAACCCCGCCGTAAACGCCGGCGGCGATCGAAAGCGATATAAAAAATAAGAAAATTCCTAGCTTCTTCATTAGCTTAAGGATAACAAATAATCTAAATGTGTAAAAGCTAAATAGATTGCCACGGAGTACCTCGCAATGACGAAAAGAAATGCTCGGGATGACGTCTGGATTGCTCGGGACTAACATCCTTGTCATCGCGAGCCTACTGGCGTGGCGATCTAGATTGCCACGCCGCATATTAGATTTGGGTTCCACTCCAAACCTCGCAATGACCCATTCAAAATATTTTGTAACGATCTTAGGAAAATTAATTGTTTACAGATTGTTCTATAAGGTGTAGATTATTCTCATGATGAGAGATGTTTTAATTGTTATTCCTACCTTTAACGAGAGGGAAAATATCGAGAAGATAATTTCCGAAATCAGCTTACAAAAAATCGGAGCGGATATTTTGGTAGTTGACGATAATTCGCCCGATGGAACTGGCAAAATTGTTGATAAAATAAGCCGGCAAGATTCTTCTGTTTCTGTTTTGCATCGAAAGGAAAAAGCCGGTTTGGGTCGCGCCTATGTGGCCGGATTCAAATGGGGCTTGGACAAGGGTTATAAAAAATTGATTTCGATGGATGCTGACTTTTCTCATCCCGTCAGCGCTCTCGAATCTCTAATTGCACATTGCTCAAAAAAATCGGTGGCAATCGGATCGCGCTATGTAAAGGGTGGCAGGATTGTCGGCTGGAAATGGTATCGCTACGCCAATTCGTGGGGAGCAAACTATGTCACTCGCGCTCTTCTTCGTATTCGCGCCAAAGATGCAACGGCCGGGTTTAAGTGCTATCCCGAGGAATTCTTGCGCGAAGTGAATTTGGATACAATTCAAGCGACTGGTTACGCTTTTCAGGTTGAGATGGTGTTGAAAGCTCAAGAGCTAGGTTACAAGCTTGTTGAAACGCCCATCACTTTTGTTGACCGCCGAGAGGGTGAATCGAAGATTCAGGGAGAGCTTAAAAAGTCCGCCAAGACGGTTTTTGCCCTCGCAGCAGGCAAAAAATCGTATCGTCAGTTTGTTAAATTTGCAGTTGTTGGTGGTTCATGCGCGCTTGTTGACTGGGGCACCTTTTATGCCATCAAAGCTTTGTTCATAAACTGGTTACCGTTCGATTTACAAGTAATGAAACAACTTGCCAAAGCGCTTTCATTTATAATCTCTGCTTCTCTTAATTATATTTTTAACCGCAAATGGACATTTAGGTCAACCGATAAAAAAATCGCCTCGCAAGTTGTCAAGTTTTTTGTTGTTGCCACAATCGGGCTAGCTCTTAATTCATTAATCTTTTATATCGTTACCGGAGTTTTGGCTTGGCGGGATATTTTCGGACTATTAATTTCCACCGCTCTTGTAACGCTTTGGAATTTTTTTGTAAACCGTATCTGGACGTTTAAGGAGAAGAATTAAGAATAAAGAATAAAGAATAATGAATTATGGGACGGTTCTAAATAGGAAAATAAATTAATAGGTAAATCAATAAAAAATAATAAATTAAAATAAATGAGAACAAGACTAAATATTATCTTTCTCCTGCTAATTACAGTGATAACTCGCTTCTTATTTTTTGCCTTGAGGCCTCTCGACGGGGATGAGGGGATTGTCATTAAAATTGCCGAAAGCACCAATTTATCCGAGTTATTTTCTGCTGTCGCCAAAGATGTTCATCCGCCCGTGTTTCATTTCCTAGAGTTTCTAGTTTTAAAAATTTCCCCTGTTGGTGAATTCTCCTCAAGGCTCATAAGCGTTCTCGCCGGACTAGTAGCGGTTTATTTTATTTATCTTGTTTTTAAGAAACTAAGCAGTGAGAAAATTGCTTTTTATGTGGCGGTCTTGTCTACGATTAACCCCGTTTTAACTTATCATTTTGCCGAAGCGAGGCCGTATGGACTGTTGGTGCTCTTTATATTTATTAATCTGTATTTCTTTTTGAAAATTAAGGAAAACGCCAGCGCTAAAAGCGAAAAGGCAAAAGATTTAGTTTTCTTTACTTTGAGTTCGATTTTGATGCTTCTGACGGCCTATTTGAGTTTTGCAATTTTACTTGGCGAACTTCTATATCTTGTGATTTTTGAAGGGCTTCACAAATTAAATTATAAAAAAATTATTTCTGGTGTGCTCCTTATCGTGACTTTTGCTCTTTTGTGGGGAAGCAATTTTCTGCTTCAACTTCAGGGCAGAATGTCGGAGCAATCCCAAACGCTTCAGATAAAAGACAATTTGATCGGGCTTTTCAATGCTTTTTACCGAGTTTTTGCAGGGAGAGTGTTTCTCGATCTTGACCCGTCGATTTCAAGAAATCTGGAGTTTTTAAAGCTAGATCCCTTGAAATTCATTGCTTTTTTTCTTAGCGTCATTGTGCCCCTTGGGCTATTTGCTTGGGGAGTGATAGCACTTTTTAAAAACAAGAAGGATAATTTTTATCTGATCGGCTGTGTTTTTGCTCCAGTGATTTTAGCGGCACTAATATCTTCTGAGATTGGTCCGCGCTCGGCGCGCTATCTATTATTTTTAGCTCCATTTTGTATCTACATCATTTTAGAACTTGTGCTTTTGAAAAAGTCTCTTATAAAGAATTTGCTCTTTGGGGCTTTTGTCATAATTTATGTTGCCGCTTTTGCGCATGGGTTTTATTTTGAGAGGAAAAAACCGGGAGTAGACGTGATCGCAAGGTTTTTGGGGGAAAATGCCAAAGTTGGCGATCGCGTTTTAGTTCGCGGAGGTTTTGGTGGCGGGGAAGAATTGATTTTAAAATACTACCTTGAGAAGCCGAGTGATTTTGAAATTACCGACCTTTACTCCGATTACCAAACCGGGAATCTTGCCGAGATAAAATCGCGCGATCCGCTTTCATATATTGAGAATTTAAAAAAATCTGCCAAGGCTAAAAATGTCTGGTTTTACGATATGACTTACAGTTTTGACGACTCGAAATCGGGGATGCGTTTCGAAAAGAATATTCTAGGCAAAGATAAAGAAAACAAAGATCTCATTTTGTATAAGTTTTAAGCAAAAGATTTTTGCTTCCTACTAAATTACGAATTTAGCCAAATTACGAATACTACAAAATGCTTGTGTCATCCTAAACTCGATTCAGGGTTTTTTCGTAGCTCAAGCTTTAGCTTGTTTGAACACACTAAAGTGTGAGCTCCGAAAAAGGGTCGTAGCCCAGGTTTTAACCTGTTTTTCGATAGCACGATAAATCGTGGGTTCCATTACACCCTAGAGAGCAAACTCCAGTTTATTTTAATTGCTAACAAATTGCCACAAATTCTTGACTTAAAAGCACAAAGATGTTATATTGTCCCCTTACCTAAGTCCTTAGGCGAACCTTAGGAGGCAAGAGCGATGATAGACTTCGGGAAACTGACGGTTCTACTACTGTCGGAGGGGATTACGGCTTTCAATGCTGTAGCCCTTCACGAGTCTTTGACCGAAAAGACTCGTGGCTGGGCGTTCGCGATGCGTCGCGAACTACCACTGGGAAGTTCGACCAAAGTGGTGATCGTGCTTTGCGCGGATAACCTGACCGATGAGGTGTTCAACATTGTCGAGAGCGAGTGGGTTCTGACGCTTCCCACCGCGATCAAGCAGGCGATGCGCAAGCACGAAATGGATCCCGATCGCGGAAACAAGATGAAGCATCCGTTGCTCTCCTGGCTCCTGCGTCGATGGTCGGGAATCGCTACCAGCGTCACGTAGCTGTTTACGAGATTCACAGGGCCGCCCCATCGGGACGGCCCTTTTTTCTTTTGTATTTTTTCATTCAAACGAAGTTGCGATTCTGAAGGGCGTTGCGTAGTCCAGCCAGCTTGGTTTCTGCCGATCGGCAGATGGCTGGGCGAGCATGAGTAGGCCAGCTCGCTGGAAGCTGGAACTGCGTTCCTGAAGAATTCGCAACGAGCGCAGCCCTATTGTTTTTTTAAGGTTAAAAAGGTATTTTTAAAAGAGAAGCCGAGCTTCTGTTTTACTACGAATATACTAATTTATCGAATGTACGAATCATTCAGTGATACGGACTGCTCGATTAGTATATTAGGTAGATTCGTATATTAGTAGTTTTTACAGAATTTAGATGAGGCAGAAATATTATGGTTAAAACAATTCTTTTTGACGGAAGATTTTTGTCGCTCTCCCACGCGGGGATCGGCCGCTACTCCTGTGAACTCTTAAAAGAAGTTCTTCCCCAGCTCAAGGAAAGCGAAAGAATGATTATTTTGATCAAGCCCGGAGCGCAGTTTGACGATGATTTGAGCGAGGCGATCAAAAATCGCCCCGATACAGAGGTCATAGAAACAAACATCAACCATTATTCGCTCAAAGAGCAAACCGATCTTTTGAAACTTCTAAACTCGATCAAGCCGGATCTTGTTCACTTTCCGCACTTTAATCACCCCATTCTATATAAAGGAAAATTCGTAGTGACGATTCACGATTTGACCCTTTCGCACTTTGCCGAGAGAAGTAATTTCATGAAAACCCTTATTTATAACAAAGTTATTTCAAGCGCCGCCAGAAATTCCGAGAAGATCTTTACTGTTTCTGAATTTGTTAAAGGTGAGATGGTCAAAAAACTTAAATTGCCATCGAGCAAAGTCGTAGTAACTCATAATGGCATTGACGAAAAATTTAAGAAAATCACTAACCCCAGAGTTTTGCAAAAAGCGGAAAAATATAATCTCAACAAGCCCTACTATCTATATGTCGGACAGTGGAGAAGTCATAAAAACCTTCTCATTCTGGTCGAAGCATTTTCGGGTTTGATTAAAAAAGGCTTAAAGGGTAAAGTAGAACTCGTTTTTACAGGCAAAATTGATCCGAAATATCACCAGCTTCAAGCACTCGTCAAAAAATTATCCCTTGAAAAAGACGTCCGCTTTACAGGATTTATTTCCGACGAGGATCTACCGATAATTTACAATAATGCTCTGGCTTTTGTATTTCCTTCTTTGTCCGAAGGATTCGGTCTTCCGGCGCTAGAGGCGCAAGCTTGCGGTACGCCTGTTATCTCTTCAGACAAAACTTCGATGCCGGAGGTTTTATCTGATGGCGCGCTGTATTTTGACGGCAAAAATCAGAAACAGCTTGAGGGGAAAATGATTGATGTTTTGAAGAAGGAAAAGCTTCGCGATGAGCTGATTGCCAAGGGGTTAGAGAACACCAAAAAATTTTCTTGGAAGCAAACCGCCTCAAAGTCACTTGAAGTTTACAGGGAAATATTGTATAAAGAAGTAATTTAGCAAATAGAAAAAAAGGTTAAGGTTACCTGCCTGCCGGCAGGCAGGAGCAGTCGGTATAGCGAAGAGGTTAAGCTGTCATTGCGAGGAGCTTTCCAGGCGACGTGGCAATCTAGATTGCTTCGGAGTACCTCGCAATGACAGACGAACTGGCGGCCTAGCCCTAACTCTTAGAAATTAATTTTATGAGGTGAATAATGTCTATTGAAAATGCAAGTATATACTTTGCCCTCGGAGCGTCTCTTGTCGCGATCATTTATGGACTTCTGGTTAGTCGTTATATTTTAAAAAAGAGTCCCGGTAATAAGAAAATGCTTGAGATTGCCGGTGCGATTCAAAAAGGTGCTTCTGCTTATTTGAATAGACAATACAAAACCGTGGCAGTTGTGGCGGTTATTCTGGCAGTAATCTTATATTTTGCACTCGGACTGAACTCTGCGCTCGGCTTTCTAGTCGGTGCAATTTTATCTGCTTTGGCGGGATATATAGGAATGTATATTTCGGTTCGTGCAAATGTGAGAGTGGCTGAAGCGGCTAGAACTGGGATGCGCGAAGCGATGGACATTGGTTTTAAGGGAGGTTCGGTAACAGGAATGCTGGTTGTCGGTTTGGGGCTACTGGCGGTTGCCGGATTTTATGGTTTAACACATGACCTCAAGGCGCTTATCGGACTTGGATTTGGAGGATCATTAATTTCAGTTTTTGCGAGGCTCGGCGGAGGAATTTTTACAAAAGCCGCTGACGTTGGAGCGGACCTTGTTGGAAAAGTCGAAAAAGACATTCCCGAAGATGATCCTAGAAATCCGGCCGTAATTGCCGATAATGTTGGGGATAACGTCGGCGACTGCGCCGGTATGGCGGCCGATCTTTTTGAAACATATGCCGTTACCGCAGTTGCAACCATGTTGCTTGGAACGCTTATCTTCAAAGATACCGACGTCGCAGTCGTACTGCCACTGGTGCTAGGAGGAATTTCGATCTTAGCTTCGGTTATAGGAAGTTTCTTTGTCCGGCTTTCCGGCGAGAACATTATGGGAGCGCTTTATAAGGGGCTGATCGTCTCGGGCGTATTGGCGGCAATTGCATTTTACTTTGCCACCCAATACATTATGAAAGATTTTGATCCATTGAATTTATTCTACTGCGCTCTGATCGGTCTTGGTGTAACTGCGGCGATGTTTATCATCACCGAGTATTTCACTTCGACCAAGTTTTCGCCTGTTAAATCAATCGCTCAATCTTCAACTACTGGGCATGGCACAAATATTATCACCGGTTTGGCAGTTTCGATGAAGTCAACGATTTGGCCGGTGTTGGCCATTGCAGCCGGTATAATGGGAGCTTACGAATTATCTAACATCTACGGCGTCGCAATTGCCGCTTTCGCAATGCTTTCAATGACGGGGATTGTGGTGGCAATTGACGCATACGGACCGATTACCGACAATGCCGGCGGAATTGCCGAAATGTCGGGAATGCCGGAAAAAGTTAGAGATGTAACTGATCCACTCGACGCAGTCGGAAATACTACTAAAGCAGTTACAAAGGGTTATGCAATTGCTTCGGCGGGGCTGGCCGCAATCGTTTTATTCTCATCCTATACCGAAGAAATTGCCGCACTTGGAACAAGATTAGAATTTTCACTTTCCGATCCTAAGGTTTTAATCGGCTTGTTTATCGGAGGATTACTTCCTTACTGGTTTGGGGCGCTATCGATGGAGGCAGTTGGAAAAGTTGCTGGTGCGGTTGTTGAAGAAGTACGGGAGCAGTTCAGGACGATTAAGGGAATTATGCAGGGAACGGCCCAACCGGACTATTCCCGAACTGTTGACCTTGTCACCAAGGCGGCTATAAAGCGCATGATTTATCCAGCCCTTTTACCGGTCTTAGCCCCGATTATAGTCGGCTTTACCTTGGGTCCGGTTGCCCTTGGCGGACTTCTGGTTGGTTCAATCATAACCGGGATTTTTGTGGCTATTTCGATGACGAGCGGAGGAGCAGCTTGGGACAATGCCAAAAAGTACATTGAAGAGGGAAATTATGGCGGCAAGGGTTCTGAGGCGCACAAAGCTGCCGTTACCGGCGACACGGTTGGCGATCCATATAAAGACACCGCCGGTCCGGCGATCAATCCGATGATCAAGATTTTAAACATTATTGCACTTCTGATTATTCCGTTTATTATCTAAGATGATCAACAAATCCCTGCTCACGAGTGAAAAGCCGCTAAAAGTAAAATTAAGTAAAATTTCCGAGAATCAGGCCAAAATTACTTTTTCCGATCATCAGTCGGTTGAGATCAACGTCAAATATCTACCAAAGAATTCAAAAGAGGGGGACGAGTTATACTTCAACTTAGTTAGCGAGGACGAGTTTACGCTTACTAAGAAGGAAATCGCCAAACAACTGCTTGAAGATATCCTCAATAAGGATGAGCTTTAGGATAAAAAACAAATTCAAGATAGCAAAAAAGCTAAGCATTAGAAATACAATATTTGGCCTCACTTCATTTTTGCTGCTTTTTTCTATACTTGTCTTGGGATATAACTCTGCGTTTGCCGAAAAAACTCTCTTGAATTCTTACTTACTCGATAAAAATGTTTCATCGCTTGACAGGGGAAAACTGCTTGAAGAGATTGAGAGACTGGACAGCGGCTATGAAGATAAAAAAATCAGAATTGTCTATGAGGATAAAAGCTGGGAAGTAACTTTCGAAGAGATTGCTTGGCAGCTTGATAAGGAAAAAACTGTCGAGCGAATTATCGGTTTTGGACATTCGGGCAGATCTTCAAATAAACTTAAAGAAGTTCTCCACTCGATATTTTTAAAGAAAAAATTTGATCTATCGTATTCGTTTAATGAAAAGGTCCTTATCGATTGGATCGGTTTAATCAATCAGGAAATCGGCTCGCCCAAAAATGAAACGAATATAATTATCAAAAACGGGGAGGCAAAAATTACGGATTCAAGCGTTGGGCGAAAAATTAATGACGAAGAGATTGAGGGAGAGATCTTGGACCGGCTTAGGCTTTATAAAAAAGGCGAAATAACCGCTAGGCTGATTGATGACCTGCCTCAAATCTCCAGAGAGGAAGCCGAAGCTCTAATCGATAAAGCAAAGTCTCTCACCGATCATGAGGTTGTGGTTGTCGGAGCAAGCGGAGAAATCAACCTGACGAGTGAAGATCTGGGAACGCTAATAAAGTTAAAAAAAGAAATCAAAAGAAAGCTTCTGAAGAAGGAGCTTGGCGAAGCTTATGTTTCATTTAACGAAGAAAAAATCTCAAATGTTCTCAAGAAAAACTTTGATGTTTTAAATACCTCTGCCGTCGATGCAAGGTTCACTATTTCGGGCGGCTCGGTCGCGCTCATTTCACCTTCACAAACGGGCGAGGAAATTAATTTAGAAGAATCAATTGAGCTTATCGTAAAAAAACTGGAGGACGGGAAGGACAAAATTATTCTTCCAACCAAAGTTCAGCAGCCTTCGATTGTGGCCCAAACATCTGAAGATATAAGCAAAATCGGAGTTAGGGAGCTAATCGGCTCGGCCACAACCAACTTTCGCTCTTCTCCGCCAAATAGGGTTCACAATATAGAAAATGGCGTTAAATTTATTTCGGGTTCGGTTATTAAACCGGGCGATGAGTTTTCAACCGTTGGACGTCTTGGGACAATTGATCAAAGTACCGGATATTTGCCGGAGCTGGTAATTCGTGAGGATGAAACGGTTCCGGAGTTTGGCGGCGGACTTTGTCAGGTTTCCACCACACTTTTTCGCGCGGCGCTTGACAGTGGCCTTAGAATTTCAGAGCGACAAAACCATTCTTATAGAGTGAGTTATTATGAGCCACCGGTTGGGATGGATGCGACAATTTATTACCCGCGGCCGGATTTCAAATTTGTTAACGATACCGATAATTATATTTTAGTTTACGGCTATACAAGCGGAACCATGATAACCTTTGACTTTTATGGTACTCGTGACGGGCGTCAGAGCGAAATTTCCGATCCGGTTGTTTACGACATTACTTCGCCTCCCGATCCAATTTACACCGATGATCCGACCCTCGAGCCAGGCGAAGAAAAACAAATTGATCGTGCGCATAATGGGGCGAAAGCCAAGTTTGATTACATTGTCAGAAAAGACGGTAAAATAATCAACCAGCAAACTTTTGCTTCTTATTACACCGCCTGGCCGGCCAAATTTTTAAGAGGACCCCAAAGCGAAGAGGCTCCGCAAGAGAGCCCCGCGCCGAGCGAGTAAAATGAAAAAAAGAGCAAAACTCAACTATTTATTGATTATCATCGCGGCCGCTTTGATAGTGATGGTTTTTAGCGTTGTTACAGCCGACCGAGCATTTTCCCCGACTAGCGAAGTTTTGAACGAAACATCAACACCGACTCCAGAACTTGAAAATCTGGAAGATCTCGAGGGCGAAGAGGTGAAGGCGAGCGTGTTAATGTATCATCACATCGGCGGCTTGCTGGAGAATGCCGATCAGATTAGGATCGGCTTGACGGTTTCAACCGAGGAATTTGAAAGCCAGATCAAATATCTTTCCGAAAACGACTATCAATTTATGACCCTTGGAGAACTTTATAAGAATGTTGAAAAGAAAAAGGCACCCAAAAAAGTGGCGGTTTTAACTTTTGATGACGGATATGATGATAACTTTTATGAAGCTCTGCCGATTTTGAAAAAATATAATGCCCGCGGAACTTTTTTTATCATTTCTTCAAAAATAGGGGATAGCGAATATATGAGCGAGGATCAGGTCAAGGAGCTTTCAAAAGCGGGTAATGAGATTGGCTCGCACTCTGTCAATCATCCTTCGCTTGAAAGATACGGTGGCGACTATTTAAATAAAGAACTCGTTGATTCGAAAAATACGCTTTCGGATCTAACTGACAAAGAAGTGATTTCTTTTTGCTATCCGGCCGGGAAGTATAACGATAAAACTATTGCGGCAGTTTCCGAAGCCGGTTATAAAATTGCTGTGACGACCCGCTCTTCAACGGGACTGCTTTTGACCAGTCAACTGCTAGAAGTTCCACGCTATAGAATCAGTTCTGATATGAGTTTCGAGGCGCTGTTTAGATAAACAGATGTGTTTTTACTGTTCGACCGAAGCCTGCCCCGTAGTCAGTACTCTGTACTTCTGGGGTCGAGAACTAACCCGTGGTGTCATCCCAAACCCCGAAGGGGAGCCTTTGGCTCTCGTTTCAGGATCTAAACTTCTCGACGCTCCTGTCTCGACAGGATTACTCGAAGAATAAGGATATCAGGAACTAGAAAGTTTTAAATTTGGATCGGCTTCGACGTAATTTGAAGAGCTAGTTTTGAGTGCACTCGCGATGGCGATTCCAACGGCGTTGTCGGTCGAAAGATTTTTTGGAGGAATGAGGATTGACTCTTCGGGAAGAGATTTTGAATTTAATTCTCGAGAAAACCTTTTGCGCAGATAACTGTTAGCTGAAACTCCGCCAGATAGAATAACGGTTTTGGGCTGGTATTCTTCAATCGCTTTCCGGGTTTTTAAAATCAAAGTATCGACGACGGTTTTTTGAAAACTGGCTGCTAAATCGGCCTTGTTGTAGTCGAGTGATTTTCCGGATTTGACGTCTTTCGTGAGGTACAAAACCGCAGTTTTAAGTCCCGAAAATGAAAAATCCAGCGAATTTGGCATTGCAATCGGTAATTTGTATTTGTCTGCGTTAGTCTGCGTTCCGTCCGCGCCTTTCTGCGCTAATCTTTCGATTAGAGGTCCACCCGGATAACCGAGTTCCATCAGCTTGGCGACTTTGTCAAATGCCTCTCCGGCCGCGTCATCGATCGTCTGCGCCACGGTTTTGTATTTGAGGTGGTCATGCATCAAAATCAAACTCGTATGCCCTCCACTGACCACTAGTGCAAGTATCGGAAAAATCCCGGTTTTGGGAATTTTAGCATTCAGCTGCCAGCCGTCAGGGTTCAGTTTTTTTGTTTGATTATTTATATCTGATTGCTGATCGCTGATAGCTGATGGCTTGTATTCGGCAAAAGCCGAATACACATGTCCCTCCAAATGATTTACCGCAATTATCGGCTTTTTATAAATTGATCCCAAGATATTGGCCGTTTCTGTTCCCATCAAAAGCGATCCAATGAGTCCGGGGCCTTGAGTAACCGCCAAGGCGTTCACAGAATCAGGAATCAGGAATAACGAATTAGGCAGTTCATTCTTAATTCTTGATTCATTATTTTTTATTCCCTCGAGCGGCTCTAGAGCCTGCTCGAGCACCGGTATCATCGCTTC
>JBDRAU010000074.1:0-7359 GCA_043823315.1 bacterium | reverse complement strand
GAATAGTTTTCTTGACAATATAACGGTCAGAGCGCCGATTAACGAAACGGCCGCAAGTGCAGCGCTTGATAAGAGAATATAGGAGAGTGCGTTCATTTAATTTATTTGTTTAACCTTGGGAGTTTGAGGATTATCTAAGTAACTGATCAGAAGAGAGATTACCGAGTAAACAAGCGCCGCCAAAAACGCAGCGGTAAAATTGGTAATGTTGAATCCTTTGACAATCGCACTGACGAGATAAAACATCAGGCCATTGATGACAAGTGTAAAAAGCCCGAGAGTTAAAATATTAATTGGCAAAGTCAAGACAAGTAAAATCGGTTTGATCAAAGCGTTAACAAGCGCCAGCATCACTGCCACCACCATCGCCGAAAAAAAGCTCTCAATCGTCATCCCCGGCACAATGTAAGGAATTAGCATTAATATAAGCGCATTCACAATCCATCGCAAAATTACATATAAACACATATCAACCTCGATTTAATTATTTACTTAAAACTATAGACTTTTTCTGATAAAAATAAAACATTATCAACCAAAGTTAAAAAATATTTTTTGAATTTATGGATTAGGTTTTTGTTCCACCCAAAAACCGCAAAATCCAAAAACTCAAATCTTGAAATTGCGGCCTTTTTCTAATATAATACTTGAAGCGATACGGGCCTGTAGTTCAGCTGGTTAGAATGCCACATTTGCAATGTGGAGGTCGGCGGTTCGAATCCGCCCAGGTCCACCAGAAAAATCGGCAAACACGCCGATTTTTTATTTTATAAAATATTACTGATAGTAAGAATCTGTTGAATTGTAGGAATTATCATATTGGTAATTCGTCTGGTTCTGGGTGTCATCTCCAAGATGAATTTGGATGCTCGGAGTAAAGAAATAAATTATCGCGGCGATTGGAGCTAAAATCCCGATAACTTTCCAAACCGAAAAAGTTCCGCCTCGACCGATTGATTGCTCGGCCCAGCCCATCATTCCGATCATGCGAACTGCCTTCAGAGTATATTCCGGCAAAAGGCCGACAATCATCAAAACGCCGCCGATCCCTAGGACCATCCATTTGTTTAAAAGTAAATTGATAAGTCCCATATTTGAATTATAACAAGAATTTTAGCGAAATCGCGATAAGCAGGAATTGAATAAAAATTCCAAACCACATATTTTTTTTGTTTTCGATCGTAAAATGAAAGAATCCGTGGAAGCGATGAAAATAATTCATGGGAAAAGTTTTGCGAAGATAAGGCGACCAAAACGGCACATTGTCGATTAAGTCTGTAAATGCCCCTCCGAACATTCCCATCATTAAAGGATAGTCTAATCCGTATTTTTTAAAGAGGAGGATTGAGATGAAGACCAGCAAGATAAAATCGATTGACACAATCGCTATAATCCTTGTATCTCGAGTGAAATCCTTAAGATCAACATGCAATTCTCCTCCATCGGTGTGAGGAATTTGATCGATAATGTGATGAGAAAGAAAACCAGCAAAGAATCCGAGGATTGGATTTTTAGTGGCATATCCAACCGCCGCTCCAACGGCAACGTGGGTAGATAGGTTCATATTCTTATTATAATCGAAAAAAGCCCAGATAGGTTTTTTTATTCGAAGGCCATGAGCGAGTGAAGCGAGTCGAATGGTGCGCGTGCCTGGACTCGAACCAGGGACCTCAAACTTATCAGATTTGCGCTCTAACCAGCTGAGCTACACGCGCATATTTTTACGGACTTTCAAGATACTAGCAAAAAAACGCCAACTGTTCAAGGATAAATTCATAAGTTTTGAATTTTGAGCTTTGAGTTTTGAATTTTATATTATATCTTTCTCGTCAATTAAAATGCTAGCGCCGCGCTGGGTTTTGCCAGATAAGATCGACTCGGCCAAAGCATTTTCAACTTTATCCTGAATCGCACGGCGCATCGGGCGCGCACCATAAACAGGATCAAACCCAAGCTTTGCCAGCTTTGTTACCGCCGCATCGGTAAACTTCAAATTAATTTCCTTTTCGGCCATTCTCGCCGCCAATTTCTTAAGCATCAACTTCGCTACCTCGAAAATATTTTCAGGCGAAAGCGGATGGAAAGCAACTACCGCATCAAATCGGTTTAGAAATTCAGGTCTGAATATACCCTGCCTCTGCAAATATTCGAGCAAAATTTTCTTAAGCGGATCGCCTGTAACTTTTTTGTTTAGTGCCTGTCTTATTAATTCCGATCCGGCGTTCGAAGTCGAAATAATAATTGTATTTGTAAAATCAATCACTTGACCGGTCCCGTCTGTAAGACGTCCATCGTCGAAAACCTGCAAGAAGAGCGTCAGAATATCTTTGTGGGCTTTTTCAATTTCATCAAGCAAAATAAGCGAAAATGGATTGTCCATTACCGCCGTTGTCAGCTGGCCTTTTTCACCTTCACCTCCGGCTGAGGGGGGAGAACCAAGCAATTTATAAATAGATGATGGCTCTTGATATTCCGACATATCAACCCTGATCATTGACTTTTCAGATCCAAAATATGCTTCGGCCAGCGCCTTGGAAGTTTCGGTTTTTCCAACTCCGGTCGTGCCTAAAAACAAAAATGTTCCAATCGGACGTTTGCCAGCCGCAAGTCCTGCTCGAGCGCGTCGCATCGCGGCCGAAACAGCTTTAACTGCTTCGTCTTGACCAATAACTCTTTGGTGCAGAAACTCTTCTAGGTGCAAAAGTTTCTGCGCCTCTTTACCTTCAGCCGCGATTACCGGAACTTCAAGCTTTGCCGAGACATGATCGTCAACCATTTTTGGCAAAACAATTTTGCCACCAGTTTTTGCCACAGCAACCGAAACTTCATCGACAAGCTCAATTGCTTTAGTGGGAAATGGTTTGTTTTGAATATATTTCCCTGCCACCCGAACAACTTCCCTCACCGCTTGATACGGCCAAAATACTCCATCGCGATGCTCGATCGGCGGTACCATTTCCTCCAGGACACTGATCGTCTCGTCCACGCTCGTTTCGTGAACTTCTACTTTTTCAAAAAGCGCTGCCACGCCGACGTTCGGCTCGATATCACGATGATAGCTTTTAATATTGGTCGCCCCAACAATCCTGACCGCGCCCTGCAGATAAGGCAGAATTATCTCTGATGTGTTAGCCTGACCGACTCCCTCGCCACGGGAAACCAAGTCTTGAAAATTATCGAAAAACAAAATTATGTTACCGGCTCGCGAGGCCTCATTGAGAAGTTGTTTTACTTTGCTGGCAATTTCCTGAACATTGGCCGAGCCCGACAAAAGCGCACCAGTATCAACCTGAAAAACCTCGGTATATTTTAAAGCCGGTAAAACATTACCAGCAACTACTCTGGAAACAAACCCCCTCATAATCGTTTTCTTACCGATTCCTTGCGCGCCAATTAGAAGCGCATTATTTTGACTTGTCTTAGACAAAATTCTTTCAATCTCATCAACTTCCTTAGCCCGTCCATAAACATGCGCTTCGCCCGAAAACTCAATTTCCGTATTTAAATTTCTAGCATACTGATTGAGCATTCGCGTAAAACCATAACTCCAATCCTTTCCAATCCCCCCAGAAACTGGTTTGTCGTAAAATAACCGCCTACGTATTTTCTGGAATGAATCAAGTAACTCTTTCCACTCCACTACTTCCTGAAGATCCTCTTGTTTAATCTTAATTTCATACATCATCTGCTTAAAAACTTCGCATTTATCTATGAGTCCGATCAGGAGATCGCCTGTTGTGATAAAATCATGATTATTTTTTTGGGCGTTGGCTTTGGCGTCATTAATGACAGCAATAAATTCATCGGAAAATTGTACCTGCCCCGATTCGGTTCTGGGAATTTTCAAAATAGCATCGGCGATCATTCCCGACAAATCCTTTTCAAGCCCAAAGCCCGCCCGAAGGAGTAGATACTTGCCGTCATGGCTTTGTTCAATTGCCGCCAGAAGCAAAATGGGTTCGACGGAAGAAAACTGATTTTCTCTGGCAATGTTAATAGTTTGAAGTATTATTTCAATTTGATCTTTATCAAACGCCTCGGCTAAATTATCGCTCATGAGATTTGAGCTAGCTTGATTATAGCTTCTCAGAAAATTAAAGAGGAATAGGATTGAGACCAGAACTGCAAAAAGAATTTCCAACATCCCTCTGTATGATGGATCAGCAGAGAAAAGCGAAGCTAAAATAACCATGGCGGTGAGAGTAATCGCAATTTTATTTAGCACACCCCAATAACCACCCTCAAGAACTCCGGCCTGAATATGCTTTTTGAAATTATTTGCTTTTGAAATATCAAAAACCGCCATTACAACCTCGCCAAGCCGTTAATGATAAAAAATATCACGATAATAGGCAGGAGAATGAAGCCAATATACGAGATACACATCGCTAAAAATACAAGAGTAATAACTAAAAGACCGACCATAATAGTGATAGATCTGACGGTCGCACCGACAAAGCGCGAAACCAAGTTCATCATCATGACTCTGATGCGATCATCGAGAGCCAGATTGGTCATGTCAATTTCATCTTTTTTCCAATAGTCAAAAAGAGTTCTAAAAAGAAGCGGAATTGAGAAATAGCGGTAAAAATAAACAATCGTCTTTGTACCGATTTTTATTATTTGGGCTGGAGTATCGCGAAGCCACCAATAAAAAAACCCTACAAGAATGGGATATTCCCTGAAGTCCTTCCTAACCTGCTGCGTTACTGGTTGAGTGTTTTCGATTGCCCCTCCGCTCCTGAGTGGCGCTCCTGCAAAAGCAGGAATCCAGCTCAGGAAGCCCTTTCACCTGACGCACTGCAATAACAGGATGTAATCCGTTTTGCAGTAAAGCTTTGGCGGGATGGAACCGCCAAATAATCCTTTGTCTCAATACTGTCTGGTGTGGGGCCCTCCTTATTTCTGTATAACTGTATTATCGCAAATTTAAGTGTTTTTTGAAACAGGACATCGGAAATGGTTCGGGCCGGCCCAATTAAGGGCCGGCCCGTGAGTTCGAACTGGGAGACTAGGCACTTTCGACTAGCCGCCAGTGATATGGCTTGCCGGCACGCCACGGGATGAGTACATCGTTAATCCCGGGAATTGGAATCTCCTCGGGAATAACCATCTCGCAACGCTCGAAAGTGACTGTGCGCTCCGGTACCTCAAGACCATAGAAGCGCGGACCGTTCAGGCATGCAACGTCAATCACCGCTTGGAACGGAATCTCGTGCGCTTCGCAAGTCTCCAGAAGCAGCGAAGCGGCAATCGGACCCGGAATCCAGATCCCTGGAGCTCCATTTTCCTTTGCCCTCTTTGTATGCGGAGCATCGTCGAGCCCCAGGGAAAGCTTCTGACAAGCGATCGGATCGGCGATTGCCCCAAGCAGAGCCAGCCGATCTGCCTCCTCGCGAAGGACCGAACGGCAGAAGTTGAAATGGTTGCAGACGTTCGTACCGTCCCAGAAGTCAACTGTGTCGCCGATCAGGTGATGGACCGTGAACGTCCCGACGACGTTATCGGGGAGCGAGAGAACCGCCTCGAGAAGTTCTTTGGTCGAGATATGTTCGACCGAGATCAAAAGTTTAGGCACACGCCGAGACAGTTTCTCGAGGGTCGGGATGAAAGCTTCTTCGCAGGCAAAATACTCTCCCTCGCCGCAGAATACTTCCGGGTGAACCGAGAGAATCATCCCCTGCCTTGCCATCTCCTCGTAGTTCAGCATCATCTGTTCACAGAGAAGCTGGTCTTCGGAAACCCCGATCGGCGAATTGGTAACCTCGGCCGGATAGAGCTTGGCGAGGCGGACTCGCGGACGCGGCTTCCCAGTGAGCGTAGTTCCCTCTGTACGACAAGCCTCTTGAATCATCTCCGGAGTCGTGCCGAGATGAAGCTGGACAGAAACTAGAACTTCGAAACCAGATCGCTCCGGCAACAAATTGTGGATCTGCTGACGGTAGCAGAAAGCTTCGCCGACCAAAGTAACCGGCACCTTGAGGTTCGGCATCGCAACCGCCATCCCAAACGGATCAGCACACTGGATGGGCACAACCAGTCTCATCAACGCCTCTTGTTGCTTGCGAACATCCGTTGGAACGCCTTTCCAGCAGCAGATTCCCCGAAAGTGGGCGTGAGAATTCCCCCAAAGAGGGGTCGTGCACCGGTCGTCGTACTCGTTCTCGGTTATCAAATGTTTCTGAACGGTCTTTCTTCCCATCGCTTGCCTCCCTGTCAGATTTCGTGCAAAAAAAAATAACCTCGCCCGCCTAGTTGTTGGGAAAGGTTTTATTTTGCATCCTAGGTAATTATTAAACCAGAGTTTCATTCTTTGTCAAATTTTTAAAAAATCAGGCAACAAAAAGAGAGCCCTAATCTAACCCCGCCAGAACGACTTTCTGTAAAACATATGAAACTGGCATTCTCTCCTCGAGTCTGCCTTCGATTCACACTCAGGCCCTGAGCCTGTCGAGCGGGAGCGACCTCGGAGTCGAAGACCAGAGATCCTTCGACTCGCCACACTCGCTCAGGATGACAAAATCACTTACAGAGGCGCCGTCTGCAAGGGTCTGCGCCCAGCTCCTTTTTTAGTTTAGATAAATTGAGCACACAACAAATAATTAAAAGAATAATTTTATATATAGTTCGGTTTTTATCAAAAGGGACCGGGCTTGACAAAACCAGATGAGTTCCAGCACCACTTTATGCTTCCGAAATACTATTTTCGGCTCTTTTGTATAGTTCTTGCTTTGCCCTACCGTGGCCTTTTAGCCTGTTTTCTCGCTTAATAGCATCATTTTTAGCAAGAAATTTTTCGCAGTAGACAAGAACCCATTTACCCTTCCTCTTGTTAGTAAATGATTTTCCATCTTGGTGATTATGCTCTTGTAATCTTCGTTCTGTATCGGATGTGATTCCGATATATTTCTCACCAGATCTGTCATTTACTAACAAATAAACTATCCACATAGCTAAAGTTTACCACTTAAGCATAAAGTGGTGCTGGATCAACCATGTCACGAGTATTAATCGTGATAATCTCCCTAGAAAGGAGGTGATCCATCCGCAGATTCCCCTACGGATACCTTGTTACGACTTAGGCCTGATTACCGACCCCGCCGTGGTCCCACTAATGTGGAGCTTCGGGCGTTGCCGACTTTCCTGCCTTGACGGGCGGTGTGTGCAAGGCTCGAGAACGTATTCAACGTAGCGTGATGATCTACGTTTACTAGTGAATCCGGCTTCATGGAGTCGAGTTTCAGACTCCAATCCGAACTGAGACTGGTTTTAGGGATTAGCTCCATCTCGCGATATTGCAACCCTCTGTACCAGCCATTGTAACACGTGTGTTGCCCAAGGCATAAAGGCCACGCTGAT
>JBDRAU010000073.1:0-28122 GCA_043823315.1 bacterium | reverse complement strand
GGTACGGGTCTCGGCTCACAATGTCCACGTTGCGGCCCGGCGCAATATCCAGCCCATGATACGTGCCGCCAAACCCTTCCGGCAGTACGCTTCGATACGAACGACGAAGGCCCGCACGGGCGATTTTAGCGCCGACGTCCAACAGGCAATCCTGCGGCCGAAGGTACTCGATAAAGAATTTCTGAATTGCCTGTAGCGATTCACGGCGGGGTGAAGTAAGATCATAAAAAAAGAAACGCCTCCTTGGTCCACTTCCTTTTCACTTATTTAAAAGATTTCAGAGTATAAAGAAAAAGAGTGTTTTGGGTTTTAAAAAAAGAAAAACTAAATAATTTTACCTGGCGATTTTATCAATTAACACGACTACGCAAAAAATTTTACACTTCGAGCGATACTGAGTTTAGCGAAGAGGAATCGAGAAGTTCCAAAAGCCGGAGCCCACGATTTATCGCGTTTAACAAGCTCCCTCCTTCGCTCTTTGAGCTACGGCAGGGCAAGAAAGCTTGGACTACGAGGGTAGTTCTCGACCACCTGCCTGCCGGTAGGCAGGGCTCGAACAATAAGCAGGTTAAAACCTGGGCTCCGCACAAGAGGAACAAGCTAAAGCTTGGGCTCCAGATAGCAAAGCTCGAAGAATAAAGACATTTTGCGTAAGTTGTATAAATAATATAAACTAACTTGCATGGCTGAATATAAACCACCGCGTAGCGCTTCGTGGAGATTTGACCCAAAAAGCAAAGCCCCATATCGGATGAGCCGATCGGGACTTGAGCTTTTTGTAAGATGTCCCAATTGTTTTTATATCGATAAAAAACTTGGCGTGGGTCCACCGCCAATACCTTCTTTTACTTTGAACTCCGCCGTAGATCATTTACTAAAAAAAGAGTTTGACATCCACCGAGCCAAGGATACTACCCACCCACTCTTAAAAAAATACGGCGTGGATGCCAAGCCGGTCAAACACGAAAAATTGGAAACATGGCGAAATACTTTTAAGGGCATCAACACTCTTCACAAAAAAACAAATATCGAATTTTATGGCGGGATAGACGATTTGTGGATTAATTCAAAGGGAGAGTATATCGTTGTCGACTACAAGGCAACCTCAAAAGAGGGAAAAGTAAGTTTGGACGGATTTTGGCAGCAAGCATATAAAAGACAGCTTGAAATTTACCAGTGGATTCTAAGACAGAGTGGATTTAAGGTTGCAAAAAGCGGTTATTTTGTCTATTGCAACGGCAAAAAAGACCTCGAAGCTTTTGATGGGAAACTAGAATTTGATATAGATCTGATTGAACACGTTGGCGATGATTCTTGGGTGGAGCCAAAACTGATCGAGGCAAAAGAATGTTTGATGCAAGACAAAATCCCTGCTCCCTCTGAAAATTGCGAACTTTGCCGATTTAAACAAGCAATCAAGAATACTGAAAGCCAAGACAAAAAAGAAACCGATAAAGACCCCTCAACAAAAAAATCAATAAAGTACATCCCAACACAACTTTTGTAAGAAGCAGAACGATTAGGACCTTTCCCTTAGAGTAAAAGACTGGCCCCATACCGCTCCTTACTGCAAAACCTGCCCGCAATGCTACGCATAACGTTGCAGGCGGGCGAATTCCATTCTGTTACCCGCCTGCCGGCGGGCAGGTTGCAGTAGCGTCAGCTACGGGGTCTGTGGATTCTTCTTTTCTTCGTTGAATTGTAGAATCCTTGACATGTTCGGTTTTTGTTCGTTAAGATAGAGAGGATGCAAAAACCAACCGATTACGGCAATCTTTTTTTAGACATGAATGCCTTTTTTGCTTCCGTTGAACAACAGGTAAGACCGGAACTTAGAGGAAAACCGATTTGTATCGCACCATATGTCGGCAACACCGGCTGCTGCATCGCCCGCTCTTACGAAGCCAAAGATTATGGCGTTACTATTATGAGAGTCGGCGATGCCAAGAAACTCTGCCCACAAATTAAAATTATCGAAGCCCGGCCCGAAATTTATGTATTCTATCACCGCCAAATCCTTGAGGTTTTAGAGTGTTTAAACCCATGTGTTGAAGTAAAATCGATCGATGAATTTAATCTCAAATTGACCGGTTTAGACCGAAAGAAAGAAAATGCCTTTAAATTGGCTGGAAAACTCAAAAATGCAATTCGAGAGCAGGTAGGCGACTATTTAAAATGCTCAATTGGAATTTCTTCGAGCCCGTGGCTCTCAAAAGTCGCCGGAGAGATCAAAAAACCCGATGGCCTAACCGCTATATCATTAAATCAGCTTCCGGAGCTTTATAAAAAACTTAAACTCACCGATCTACCCGGGATAAATTTAAAAATGGAAGCTCAACTTAACCGAAGAAAGATCAAAACTGCCTCCGATTTTTTTAATGCATCGCTTTCCAACTTATCGCTTTGGTTTGGCCACCCCGGACGGCTTTGGTATTTCAGACTTCGCGGCTTTGGAGTTGATGGGTTCCACTCTCCCGCTAAATCAATCGGACACTCTCATGTTTTAGCACCCGAGTACAGAAACAAAGCGGCAGCCAGAAGAGTTTTAGCTAAAATGGCCGAAAAATGCGCCAAAAGACTTCGCAAGAAGGATCTTTGGACAGACAGCGTTCGAATCTCGATTTCTTTCTTGGGTGGGGGATATTTTTCAAACTATCTCAAAATCGGCCTTGTCTCAGACAGCAGTAGTATCAGCACAGCGGCACTCTCCCAATATGACCAATGCCAAATCAATAAGTCCCCGCTCAAAGTCAGCGTGACTCTATTTGGTTTAAAACAAATGCAAAATGCGCCAATATCTTTATTTGCCGAAGACGAAAAATCAAAGCGTATCACGCAAACTCTCGACCAAATCAATGACCGCTGGGGTGATGACACAATTTACTACGCCACTCAGTTTGGAACAGACGAAGCCGCCCCTAATCGGATTCCTTTCGGTAATCCGGGGCGGCTGAGCTTTTAATAAGAAACTTACGAGCTTTTATCTTTGCGTAAAATTGTAGAGGTATTGACCCCGCCACCAAGCCGTACAGTGCGGCTGTTGCAAGGGTCTGCGTTCAGCACCATTTCAGAATAAAAATGGTGCTGGACTTGACAATCTTCCTATTTGCGATAGGCATAGGGTATAATTAATTCATAGTTAATGAGAGGGGGTGATTAGAATGGGTGATGATAAGGATACAACACCACCAGTAGAGGGTGAAGAAGGAGCTGGAGACACAGAAGAAGCTCCTGCAAAAGATGCAGGTGACGAAGAAGCTGACGACGAAGCCGACGATGAAGATGAAGATGAAGATGAAGATGAAGCCGAAGCAGAACCAAAGCCTGAATAAAATTATATATGAAGAAAGGGCCTTGTAACGGGCCCTTTCTTAGAGGAATTACTCCCCATGGTATTAGTATATTTAACAGTGTTGGTTTATTGTTTGTTGCTCGCAAGAGCAGCTTTTTTGGCAGTGGGTTACTCTTCTTTGAAAATTTTTAAAACAGAAACTTTTTTGTTCTATCAAAAACTTTCTTTTGTTTTGATCATCGCCTCGTTAGTATTATCTTTTTTCTTTTCAACAAGCTTCCTTATATTAAACATTGTAAACCTCGCTTTGCTCTTTGCTTTTTATCTGCAGCCAACTCCCAGAACCACCAAGAATATTTCAATTGTTTTTACCGGTTTAAATATTGCATTCTACGTCTACTACTTCCTACTTAAATAAAAAGCGATAAAATGTTATGATAACAACAAGAAAGGAGTGAGAATGAAAAAAATTCTTCTTATGGTTGCTCTTGTTGCAACAGTGGGATTGCTTGCGGGATGTAAATCGAAAACAACGACCGATTTTGACAATGCAGACTCCGCTGCTTTTGATCAGGCAACTGAAAATGTTACCGATATAGGTAATCCGCCCGTACCACCTGAACCTGTCGAAGCGCGATAGTAAAACCGGATTTTGAGTTTGAACAAATACGGCTAAAGCTCGGGTATGCAGAATCGACAAAGCAGGCCGGGCTTTGCTCGGCTGGTTTGTTGTAGATACAGAGTGACAACAAACAATAAAGGATTTGTTTTTAGAAATTGTGTTAGAGACCGTTGAAAAACGTTAAAAATAATCCAAATCACTTATTCTTCGAGCGATCCTGAGCTTGTGCGAAGGAGAGTCGAGAATGCGAGAGAGGGTTAGCTTCGGGCTCCACTCCCGAAGCGCGACAACCTGCCTGCCGGCAGGCAGGGCTCGAACAATAAACTCAATTTTCAACGGTCTATGTGTTAACATGTTGACAAAAGACATACAATTCTATTAAATTTTAGTTAAAGATAAAATAGGAGAATTATGAACGAAGCAATACAAACCAAAGAAGCGTCACCGCTCGAAAACAGAATTAAAACTAATGCTTTGAAAAAATTCTTTCAGAGACCACTTATAAAAAGCATCGCTTCGAGCGCTTTGCCCGGACTGTATTGCTATGCTGTAATATTTATTCTTGGTGAAATATTGATGTCGGGCGGTAAGTCAGATAGAAATCCTTATACAATCATAGCTCTAGTGATCTTCCTTATAGCTTCGCAGATTGTTTTCATAAAACGGGAAAAATACTCATCCTACAAGGAAATACTGCTTAGCGCGATTACTGTGACTTTAGTTTTTGCAATTCTGGACTATCTTATAGTCAACCTGTTTCTAATGAAAAATAACTATGAAATTTACAAATATTGGCCAAATTACTTTATCTATCTAACTACGTTAGCCCTACCTTATATAAGGAGTAGTTCAGACAAGATTAAAGCCGATAAGGTTAGATCCCTCTTGACAAAGCAAGAGCGAACCTTATAATCAGATTAAAAGTATTATTCATTAGGGGGGAGGTGTTGATAGATGGCCTATAGCGCAAAATCGAAAAAAACCGGAGAGACATATTATCTGCACTCAAAGGAAGTAACTCTTCGCGGTGGTAGAAAACAAGTTATTTACTACTTTGCAAGAGACGAAAGACCAAACGCGTGCGAATTACCAGATGGCTACGAAGTTATGGAGAACTCGAGAACTGGTTTACCGATGCTTAAAAAAAGCAAATAAAATTCGAAAAATGAAATGAAAAAACCCTCGCTCGATGGTGGGGTTTTTTCATTTTATTCCGAAATCGGTTGAAAAGAAGCGGCTTTTTTGCTATTTTAAATCCACAATATATGAAAAAAATCAGTCAAATCTTTACGGTTTTGCTTTTGCCGGTTGATGCAATAATGGTCATTCTTTCTTTTGTTATCGCCTATAAAGCCCGCGCAGGAGCCATCGGTTTTCCTGTGATCTATATCTGGCCCTTTGAGCAATATATGAGGTTTGCTCTGCAGATATTGCCGGTTTGGCTCGTTGCTTTTGCTTTCTCGGGACTATACAGCACAAGCCGAAAAACCTTCCTGGGACTGGGTCAAATTATCACTGCTGCGAGCCTCGGTGCAATGGCCGTCGTTTTGTGGGTTTTCGTATTTAGAAGCGATTTCTTTTCCCGCTTGATCGTGTTTTACATTTGGATATTAGCCATCATCCTAGTTTCGCTCGGAAGAGCAATTTTAAATCTAATAAGAGCCAACTTGCATTTGTTTGGCTACAAGGGCGGCAAACTAATTTTGGTTGGCGACGATATGGATATTTCCGTCAAAATAGCTAATCAAGTCAAACAAGACAAATCACTCGGACTTAGATTCCTGGGCTCGGTTACGGATAAAGAAGACCTCCCGGATGGAATCGAGAAGCTCGGGCCAATAAGTGATTTTGAGAAAATCATAAAGCAAAAAAAGCCGGATCAGATTATCTTGGTTGACTCAAAGCTAAACAATGGGGAAATGTTTACACTTCTGAGGTCTTGCCAAGAATTAAAGATTGATTTTAAAGCCGTACCCGCTCACGCCCAAGTAGGTATCAAAACGCTTCAGTATGACGCATTTGCAGGAATTCCAATCATCGAATTTCGCGGAACACCCCTTGATAGCTGGGGAATAATTGCTAAGAGAATTTTTGATATAATTTTTTCTTTTATCGCAATCATTATTTTGTCCCCACTCATGCTTCTCATTTCCATTTTAATTAAATTAAGATCAAAGGGACCAGCAATTTACAAAAATATTAGGTTGGGACAACTCGGAGAATTCGTAACTCTAAAATTTAGAACAATGGAAATAGAACACTGCACCGGTCCCGGCTATGGCGGTTCAAGAGCCGAACAATTCGAAGAAGAACTGATCAAAGAAAAAAACATCAAACAAGGAAGTGCCGTTTATAAAATCGCCGACGATCCAAGAGTTACAAAAATCGGAAGCTTCCTGCGCCGAACAAGCCTCGACGAACTTCCACAGTTCTTCAATGTCTTACTTGGCAATATGAGTTTAATTGGACCAAGACCCCACCAGCCAAGAGAAGTATCACATTACACAAGCGAGCAAAGAAAACTCCTTATGATAAAACCCGGAATATCGGGACTAGCTCAAATCTCGGGAAGATCGGATCTGTCCTTTGACGAAGAGGCAAGGCTTGATATTTACTATTTGGAAAATTGGTCCCTCGGGCTAGATATTATTATTACTTTCAAAACTTTCCTAGCAATATTCAGAGGCAAGGGGTCGTACTAATGAAGGCGAAAAAGATTGCAATTGTCGCCGAATGGCTAACGTCAAGAGGCGGCGCAGAGTATGTTGTCGACTCATTGCTAGAAGCTTTCCCCGAGGCTGATTTATTTACAACGGTTTTTAACGAAAAAAAGCTCCCTGAATATATAAAGAGAAACCCCAAAACAAGCTTCCTTCAATCTGTCCCCTTTTCTCGAAGCAAGCATCAATCAATTCCTCCCTTGCTTTTACCCGCTATTAAAAGCCTTAACCTAGAAGGATACGACCTCATAATCAGCTCCTCAAGCGCAATAGGTAAGGGCATCAACAAACCCGAAAATTCCGTCCATGTTTGTTATTGTCATACTCCAATGAGATATGCCTGGCAAAGCGAGATTGATGACAGACTTGTCTCAAAGCCCTTCGGTAGATTTTTTCTAGAGTATTTAAAAAGATGGGATATCAGAAACAATAAGGACGTCGATTTTTTTCTCACAAATTCAAAAACAGTCCAGAAAAGAATTAAAAAGTTTTATGGACGAAGCTCAACAGTTATTTACCCCCCTGTTAACCTGCTCCAGAGTAAACAATCTAAACCGGGTAATTACTTTATCTCGCTGGGACGATTAATCCCTTATAAGAGAACGGATTTAGCGATTTTGTCCTGCCAGAAATTAGGACAAAAACTTTTGGTAGCCGGTGACGGCGAGGACCTTTCTTCGCTAGAGAAGATCGCAACCAAGCCAACTAAGTTCCTAGGCAGAATTTCGAGCGAACAAAAAGCACAATACCTTGGCAGCGCAAAAGCTCTCATTTTTCCCGGAGAAGAAGATTTTGGTATCGTACCCATCGAGGCGCTTTCCTGCGGAACACCCGTTATCGCTTATGCAAAAGGCGGAGCTAGTGAATATATTATTAACCGTAAAAATGGCATTTTATTTAAAGAGCAGAATGTAGAATCACTAATTGAGGCGATAGAAAAGTTCAGTAAAACAAAATTTGATAAAAAGTATATAATTAAATCAGCACAAAAATTTGCAAAAGAGTGCTTTAAAAAAGAAATAAAAGAATTTATCGAAAGGATTTAAGATGGAAATAAAAGACTATTACATAATATTCAAGAAAAGTATTTGGCTAGTGATATTGATTACAGCTGTGTTTGCAGTTGTTTCTTACTTGATGACTTTATCGCAAAAACCCACCTACCAGTCATCTGCGGCGATCCTGATCGACCGCGTGCCCTCACTCTCTCAGGCAGAAGTTAGTTACTATCAATACGATAACTTTTACTCTCAAGCGGTATCTGCCTCTCTTTCGAGCAGTTTGATTGACTACCTTTCTTCAGCTTCCACGGCTGCAAAAATCTTTGAAACAGCCGGTTATCCCCTGCCAAACAATGATATAAGAGCTCTCTCAAAAATCTTTACGGTAAGTAAAAAACAAGAAACCTCCTCCGTAGTCAATATCTCTTATTCTTCAAAAGACAAAACGCAGGCAGAAAAAATAATTTCTTCTGCTGCTAGAGTCTTACAAGACAAGGTCACAGAATACTCTAAAAACGATTTTTCGGCAAAATTCATAACAGTGAGTGATCAACCGGTAGTTATTACCGCACCAAAGCAACTTACGATCAACGTCTTAATTGCTACGTTCCTCGGCTTCGTAATTTCACTTGGACTAGTCTCGATTCGAGAAGCTCTAAAATAAAATGCAGGAAAATAAAGATAAAAGGTTTTCTGATTTAAAAGCCGTTAGAACGAAAAGGATCAGAGCTCGTTATTTTAATTCTAGCTACAAGATCTCCATCTCAAACAAAAAGAATAAAATGGTCGGTGTTATACTCGCCGTATTCTTGCTTGTATTTATTGGCGTAATTTTTTTTAAAAGCTCGGTCTACAAAAAGATATTTCTTATCTATTCGCTAAAAAACCAGACAATGCTGGTGGGTTTTCAAAATAGTGCAGAACTAAGGCCAACGGGAGGATTTTGGGGCAGTTTCGCCTTGTGGAAAATAGATTCTTCAGTTTTAAAAAACAAACTCTATTTTGATACAAATCCCTACAAGAAAGATAATTCCCTAATGAAGGAAAGCAGTATTGAATTGCCAAAGCCGATGAAGGAAACGTGGCCGGATCGAAATCAAAGCTTCGTTAACGCTAATTGGCAAGTTGATTTTCCTGAAACGGCCAAGTCATTACAATGGTTTTTGCACGAGGGCTGGAACGAAAAAACAGACGGCGTTATAGCAATTTCTTCACTGGCAATTATTGACCTCTTGAAATTAACCGGTCCAATCACCCTCTCCGACAATACGACAGTCAGTTCGGATAATTTCACCAAAATTCTCTCTGAAAAAATCGATAAAGAATATTGGCAGGAAAGCGAAAATCTAAAAATCAACGAGCCCAAAACTATCCTCAAAGAATTCTCTCCGGAGTTAATCGAAAGAACAAAAAAATTGGGCTTTTTTACCCTTTATCGTTATTTCACCAAACAGGCAGAATCGGGACGGATTTTATTTTATTCTAACTCGCCCAAGCAGCAGAAATTGTCAAAAGAATTAAATATCTCTGGGGAACTCAAAACTTACGCGCTTGATTACGTTTATGTAAATAACGCTAATTTAAACGGCGGAAAGTCTAGTTTAAACGTCAAAGAAAAGATTGTTTATTCGATCGAAAAAGGCGAGACCAATCCCGTTGGAACCCTTAATATTACTCGAACCTGCAACGATTCATGGCCAAATATTCTTAACAGAAACTACGCTCGCGCGCTCGTACCCCTTGGGTCAAAGTTAATTTCAGCCGAGCTTGAAAATAAATCCATCACCAAAGAGATTGAAATCGGTCAGGAGTCGAATTCCACGTCTTTTGGATTTTGGTTTTCAACTTCGCCCGATGAGTCGCAACAAGTAACTATTAAATATGAGTTGCCATTTGACAATTTTTCCTTAAACTCTTACCATTTAATCTGGCAAAAACAGCCCGGAACAATCGAAGAGATAATCCAAATCAAGAAAGATGGGCAAATACTGTTTGAAGGCGATACAAACCAAAATTCTCTAAGTTTATAGCTTTAAATACCGAACAACATCTGGTATAATAAGAATTAGCTACTCAAAAAGTGCTTTTTATATTATGGAAAATAACAAAAACACAAACCAAAGCTACACAGCTAAAGACATCTCGGTTCTTGAGGGACTTGATCCCGTTAGAAAAAGACCCGGTATGTATATTGGTGGAACCGGAATAGAGGGACTCCATCATTTGGTCTGGGAAGTTTTAGATAACTCTATCGACGAAGTACTGGCTGGACATGCCGATTCGATTTTAATAGAAATGTTGCCCAAGGAAACTATCAGAATTACCGATAATGGGCGAGGGATACCGGTAGACTTTCATAAGCAAACTAAAAAATCCGCACTCGAAACTGTCCTTACAACACTTCATGCCGGAGGAAAATTTGGCGGTGAGGGTTATAAAGTATCAGGTGGCTTGCATGGTGTCGGTGTATCAGTAGTGAATGCATTGTCTGATCTGCTCGTGGCCGAAGTTAGACGAGGTGGAAAGAGCTACAAACAAACCTATTCACGCGGTAAAGCAAAGGACAAAATCCAAGAAGTTGGTGCTTCCGACAAAGACGGTACAACAATCACTTTCACTCCCGATCCGGAAGTATTTGAAGAGATAAAATTTTCATTTAAAAGTATCTCCGAACGCTCGCGCCAACAGGCTTTTTTGACAAAGGGCGTAAAGATTACCGTTATTGACCAGCGAGAAGAATCCACCCGAAAAATGACTTTTTACTTCGAGGGAGGAATCAGTGCCTTCGTCAGATACATTAATAAGAACAAATCCTCTTTAATCGATCCGCCAATTTATATTTCAAAAGAGGACGGTGACGCTACGGTCGAAGTATCTATCTCATACACAAATGATTTTAATGAACATACACACACATTTGCCAACAATATTGGTACCCTAGAAGGCGGAACTCACCTAACCGGATTCAAGACCGCCCTGACAAGGGTTATTAATGACTATGCGAAAAAGAACGATTTATTGAAGGGACTCGAGGGCGGATTAACTGGCGACGATGTAAGGGAGGGTTTGACGGCAATCATATCAGTAAAGCTCCCCAATCCCCAATTTGAAGGTCAAACAAAAGCAAAGCTCGGAAATCCGGAAATGAAAAGTATCGTTGAAGGCGCCGTTATCTCCGGACTCTCCTCGTATTTTGACGAAAATCCAGCCATCGCCAAATCGATTATAGAAAAAGTATCTCTGAGTGCCAGAGCGAGATTAGCCGCACGTGCCGCCAGAGAGACAGTTATTCGAAAAGGCGCCCTTGAGGGAATGACGCTTCCAGGAAAACTAGCGGACTGCAGCGAGAGAGATCCGGCAAAAAGCGAAATATTCATCGTCGAGGGAGATTCCGCCGGCGGTTCAGCCAAGCAGGGGCGTGACCGAAAATTTCAGGCAATCTTACCACTCAAAGGAAAAATATTAAATGTTGAAAGAGCCAGACTCGACAGAATTCTCTCGTCGGATGAAATTAAAGCACTGATCATAGCTATGGGAGCTGGGATTGGGGAGGAATTCGACGCAGAAAAAATCAGATACCACAGGATAATAATAATGACGGACGCCGATGTTGACGGAAGTCATATCCGAACCCTTCTTTTGACCTTTTTATTCAGACACTTTAAAGAAGTAATTGATCGAGGGTATATTTATATTGCCCAGCCACCGCTTTACATGGTTCAGTCGGGAAAAGAAAAGAAATACGCTCATACTGAAAAAGAGCGTCAAGCCTTTGTTGAAGAATTCAAAACAAAACAAGGCAAAGTTAACATTCAACGATACAAAGGCTTGGGAGAGATGAATCCGACCCAGCTGTGGGAAACAACCTTAAACCCCGAAAGCAGAAAAGTTTTGAAAGTTACGATCAATGACGCCGAAAAAGCAGACGAGGCCTTTTCAATGCTTATGGGCGATGAAGTACCGCCAAGAAAAAGATTTATACAAACGAGAGCTAAGACGGTAGCTAATCTCGACATATAATTAAACTAAATATGAAATTTAATCAAACAATAAAAGTAAAGTGCAGTCCGTCCAAAGTTCGCACTGTAAGTAGAGGACAAAGTCCCTTTTACAGTAAGAACGTCGGTGGACAAACGAGAGCTAAAACTGTTGCCAATTTAGATATTTAGCCCGTTAGAGACAATCCGATAAAATTAAACAAAAAGATAAAAAATCAAATTAAAATAATGCAAAACCGTCCGTGCGAGAATTTAGAAAGCTTCTAGCTTTCTGTCTCTAACGGGCCAAGACAAAAAAATGACTCAAAAAAATCCAAAAGACAAAAACCCTGACCCCAAAAAGGAGAATCAGGAAAAAGAAATTCGCAAAGAAGATGAAGAGCGATTGCTTAAATGTGCAGAATTAGACAAAGAAGATAAAGTGCAAGAAGCCCTCGAGAAGGATGATCAGAATGATAAGGACGACAAAAATGAAGAAGTTGTCGATGCTGACCTAAACTTTCCGGAACCACCTAAGTTTGACTACCACAAAACTGAATTTGGTGAAGTTGCTAACCACAATATCGTTGACGAGATAGAAAAGTCATATCTTGACTATGCAATGAGTGTTATCGTTGCTCGGGCCTTACCCGACGCCAGAGACGGCCTCAAACCAGTTCACCGCCGAATCATTTTCACAATGGGAGAGATGAACCTAACGGCCGGATCGAGATTTACAAAATCTGCCAAGATCGTAGGAGAAGTACTTGGTAAATATCACCCTCATGGAGACATGGCTGTATACGATACGATCGTCGGTATGGCTCAGGACTTCAAGATGAACCACACTCTGGTTAGCGGGCAGGGAAACTTCGGCTCAATGGATGGCGATCCGGCGGCGGCTCCGCGATATACCGAGGCCCGCATGTCTAGAATTTCCGAAGAAATGCTCGCTGATATCGAGAAAGAAACCGTTGACTACGTTCCAAACTACGACTCCACACTCAAAGAACCAGTCGTTCTCCCGACTAAAGTTCCAAACCTACTCGTAAATGGAACTGTCGGAATTGCAGTCGGTATGGCCACCAACATTCCGCCCCACAACCTCGGGGAGCTTTGCGATGGGATTATCCACCTTGTAGATAATCCCGAAGCAACTATCGAAAACCTAATGCAATTTGTAAAAGGCCCTGACTTTCCAACTGGAGGCACGATCCATGGGTCGGAGGGAATTAAAAACGCTCTTGCTACAGGACGTGGTAAAGTCATTATTAGGGGTGAGGCCGAGATAAGCGAGACAAAGAGAGGTTTTCAGATAATCGTTTCTTCTATCCCCTTCCAGGTAAATAAAGCCGATTTAATCACAAAAATTGCCAATTTAGTTAAGGAGAAAAAACTTGACGGAATTACTGAACTTCGGGATGAATCCGACCGAACCAAAAGTGTTCGAATAGTAATCGAACTAAAATCAACCGCGTATCCAAAGAAGGTTCTAAATAAATTGTATTCGCTCACCTCGCTTCAGACTTCATTTCACATCAATATGCTTGCACTTGTTGATCGCATTCAGCCAAGAATTTTAAATCTAAAGTCAGCCTTAAAAGAATTTATTGCTCATCGCAAGGAGGTGATAAGACGCCGAACACAATTTGATCTTGACAGGGCCAAGGAAAGAGCCCACATCCTAGAAGGCCTAAAAAAGGCCCTTGATCACATAGATGAGATAATTAGCCTAATTAGAAAGTCGGAAAGCCGAGAAGATGCTCACAAGAACTTGATGAGCAAATACAAATTCACCGACGTTCAATCAAGCGCAATCCTTGATATGCGCCTTTCGGCACTTGCCGCTCTTGAACGCAGGAGGGTTGAAAGCGAACTTGCAGACAAACTCAAATTAATAGACGAATTAGCGCAAATCCTCAAGGATCCAAAAAAAGTTCTGGAAATTATCAAACAAGAAACCACTGAGCTTAAGGACAAATATGCCGTTAAGAGAAGAACTAAAATTATCACACAAGAGATTGGCGATTTTAAGGCCGAAGATCTCATCCCCGATGAAAGCGTCGTGGTAACGTTGACAGCAGGTAACTACGTTAAAAGAGTGTCCGTTGATGCTTATAAGAAGCAAGGACGCGGCGGAAAAGGTATTATCGGAATTACTCCTAAAGAAGAAGATCAAGTGATTAAAATGAATATTGCCAGCACGCACGATTCGGTATATTTCTTTACTAACCTCGGAAAGGTGTTTTCACAAAAAGTATATGAGATTCCTTCCTCCTCAAGACAGGCCCGCGGAACTTCGGTCGTAAATTTCATTCAAATATCTCCCGACGAAAAAGTTACCGCAATGCTCATAATCCCCAAAAAAGCAAAGGTAGACGATAAGTTTTTCATGATGACAACCAAGTCCGGCGTAATTAAAAAAACGCCTGTTTCAGCTTATTCAAACATCAGAAAAACCGGATTAATCGCAATCAAGCTTAGAGATAAAGACGAGCTGAGGTTCATCCAAATTACAAGCGGAAGTGACTATGTTGTGACAGTAACCAAAAACGGTAAGGGAATCTTGTTCGAGGAAAAAGAAGTCCGATCCATGGGAAGATCAGCTGCTGGTGTAATCGGCATAAGACTCCGAGAAGAAGACAGGGTTATTTCGACTTCAAACTTCTCAAAGGACACAAACAAGTTTGAACTTATAACCGTCCTGGAAAACGGCTTTGGTAAAAGAACGCTAATTCTTAAAAATTTCCCCATACAAAAACGGGGAGGATACGGCGTTATTGCCTCTCGAAACTCAGAAAAGACGGGCAAGGTTGTCGAGGCAATTATCACAGATGAGACAAACAAAGATCTAATCATTGCTTCCAGGAACGGACAGGTCATTAGAATCCCCATGAAGGCAGCTAAACAGCTCGGCCGGGACACTAAGGGGGTTAGGCTAATGAGATTGAGCGGCAAGGACAAAGTTGCATCGGTTTCGGCTATCGCAACCGATGCCGTCGAAATCGATGAGCCGGAGAGCGAGGACATCAAGACGAGCGAAAAATCCGAACTCGAAATAAATTATTATGACAAACGAAAAAAATAGCATCACACTTCCCTCCGTGGTTCCAGTTAAATTACTAGCCGACGAAGTATCGGTTAGTCCTGTTGAAATTATAAAAAAACTGATGCAAAACGGAGTTGCAGCAAGTATCAACGAAAGCATCGATTTCGATACTGCCTCGATTATTGCTGACGAATTTGGTTTTAGCACTTCAGAGCAAGCAGACGAAAACGTACAAAGAAATGAAAAATCCGATAAGAAACACACCCTGAAAGACAGGCCACCAATAGTTACGATCATGGGCCACGTTGACCACGGTAAGACTAAATTACTTGATGCCATTCGCAGTACAAACATCATTGAAACTGAATCCGGCGGGATTACTCAACACATCGGCGCTTATCAAACTAAAATCGAGATGAAAGAAAAAGGGAAAAAGATCGAGAAGATTATTACTTTTCTGGATACTCCCGGTCATGAGGCTTTCTCAAAAATGCGAGCTCAAGGCGCAAACATCACAGATATAATCATTCTTGTAGTTGCCGCCGACGAAGGGGTAAAACCTCAAACAGTTGAGGCAATCTCTCATGCAAAGGCAGCCAAAGCTCCAATTATCGTTGCAATTAATAAAATGGATAAGCCTGACGCCGATCCCGATAAAGTAAAAAGAGAACTTTCCGAATATAATCTGGTTCCCGAAGAGTGGAGCGGCAAAACCCCGATGATACCAGTTTCTGCAAAAACGGGTGAGAACCTGGACAAACTACTGGAAATGGTTATTTTAACTGCTGAAGTCGAACAGTTGAAAGCTCCCATTGATGTAAACGGGGAAGCAATGATTGTGGAGAGCAAGGTTCAAGTTGGCAAAGGCGCAGTAGCGACAGTAATTGTTCAAAAAGGCATCTTCAAATCTGGCGATATTATGATCTATGACGAAGAACACTCAAAAATCAGATTCATGGAGAATTGGTTAGGCAGCAGAATCAAAGAAGCCTATCCTGCTGATCCTGTCCTAATCGCAGGATTTAAAAAAGTCCCCAAAGTTGGATCAATAATCTCGGTTGCCAAGGATGAAAAAACGGCTAAAGAGATGGTCAGTGACATTCAAAAAAGTCAATCGGCAAAAACTATCCGAAAAACGAGCGGTTTAGCCGAGTTTTCCCAAGAAGCAAAAGAAGGCAAGCTCAAGGAACTTAAAATTATTCTTCGCGCTGACGTTAAAGGATCTCTTGATGCAATCAAAGGATCACTCGAGGAAATTACCGGAGAGGGAGTAAAGATAGTAATTGCCTCCGAAGGCGTGGGGGCTATTACCGAATCAGACGTGAACCTGGCAATTGCCAGTCACGCAGCAATTTTAGCTTTCAGAGTACCCGTTCCTCCGGCAGTTCTAAAGATGGCAGAAGCGTCCCTCGTAAAAATTTCAAAATACGAAATAATTTATGAATTGATCGATGAGGTAACAGCAGCGCTCGAAGGAATGTTAGAGCCCGAAATCATCGAAAAATCAATCGGTAAACTCGAAATCGTCAAAATTTTCAGAAAAGAAAAGGATCGTGGTATCGTCGGAGGAAAGGTAATATCCGGTAAGGTCTCACCAGGAACAAAAATAAAGGCCTTCCGCAATGATGAATTATTTGGGGAGCTTAAAACCGACTCGATAAGGGTTGGAAATGAAAAAGTTAATCAAGTTGACAAAAATTTTGAGTGCGGAGTGAGTTATATCGGAGAATTAAAGTTAAAAGAAAAAGACATCCTGGAATTCATCATGGTCGAAGAAAAACTTAGAATGCTCAATAAAAGACCCGTCAATTAATTTTTTATATTGTTCTAAATATTGACAATCCCCAAAGAGAAGAAGTATTATCATTATTGCTTTATGAGAGATTTATTTGAGGATCACCAGAAGAAACAAGAAACAAGAAGCCCTCTCAAAATTGTGTCAGCTTTGCTATTAAAGGCCCTAAATAGTGTGGGGCTGTTTTCGGAAAAACTCAAAAACAACGAGTTACTTGATCGAAAGAGCTATTTTAATATTCTGCTTTTAATCTTTATCGTACTTATGCCTTGGATCTCCGAAGCGACAATCAATAAGCAGATTTATACCGAGTTAAAAAGATATTCCGAACCGCTCGATCCTATCAAGGCCGGTGAATTAGCGGAGAGGCTTAATAAGTATACCCCCGGAATAAAAGAAAATGCTGAAGACGTGGCGTTAAACCTACTGGTTGAGAAAGATAGTTACACTCTGGCGCAGCAGTTATCACTTAACGCCAACAAAAAAATCGATGCTCCTTCACGGCAGGATGCAACTTATACGGTTTTAGGGGGTGAAACAATCACCCAAATTGCGGAAAAATTTTCACTCCACGTCGCCAGCATATTGGATGCCAACAATCTAAAGGCGGAAGACGCAGATAAAATTAAACCCCAAACTGTTTTAAAAATACCCTCCTCCGACACTTCGACTTCAACCGATTGGTTGGTGGCTATCAAAGAAGCTGAAGAAAAAGAGAGAGAGGAATACCAAAAGAAACTGACAGAGGAGAGAAATCGAAAACTTGCACTTTCAGCCAGATCCTACGCCTCGAGCTATCAGACTTCATATCAAGGCGGGTATCAGGGTTCGGATACCGGAGGCTTAATTACTCCGATTTCTTCCCGAAGCATTTCGCAATACTTTGGAGGAGGACACACTGGAATTGACTATATGGCTAACGTGGGGACTCCGGTTATGGCTGCATCGGGAGGAAGGGTTGTTATAATCTCAAGCGGTTGGTCCGGAGGATATGGTAATCAAATCGTCATTGACCACGGTTCCGGCAGAGCCACACGTTACGCGCATTTAAGCTCTATCAATGTAGGCACCGGAGGTTATGTATCGCGAGGACAGGTTATTGCATATTCGGGAAATACCGGCCGATCATCAGGTCCCCATCTTCATTTTGAACTCATAGTTAACGGCCGTCCCGTTCCCCCATTTTAAAATTTCTTTGACTTTTTTAAGCATTATACTAACATAAGACTATGTTAACTGACGAAGCAACGATCACAGTGGAGGCTGGCCGAGGCGGCGATGGAGTCGTTTCTTTTAGGCATGAAAAATATGTCGACAAGGGCGGACCCGATGGGGGTGATGGGGGCAAAGGAGGAGACATTATTTTTATATCTTCGACGGATTTAAACGTCCTGAATGATTTTGCCCGAAAGAAAATCTTCAAAGCTGAAAATGGCGCAAGTGGAGCAAAGAACAAAAGATTTGGCAAAGGAGGCAAGAACCTGGAAATTAAGGTTCCTGTTGGCACAAGCATTATCGACAAGTCTACAAAGAAAATTATTTACGATTTCACCAAACCCAACGAGTCGGTAGTAATAGCAAGGGGCGGAAAAGGCGGCCTAGGTAATGTTCATTTTAAATCGGCTACAAACAGGGTTCCGCGCGAAGCTACACCGGGTGAAACAGGAGAAGAGAAGGAGTTGTTTTTAGAACTTAAAATGATCGCCGATGTCGGATTAATCGGAAAACCTAACGCCGGAAAATCAACATTAATTTCGGTAATTTCGAACGCAAAAGTCAAAATTGCCGACTATGCCTTTACTACTTTAGAGCCAAATTTAGGCGTGGTTAAAACAGCGAACATCACGTTTATCGTCTGTGACATTCCGGGTTTGATCGAGGGCGCCTCGCAAGGGAGGGGCCTGGGCCACAAATTTTTGAAACACATCCTGCGAAATAGAATATTAGTTCATTTGATCGATTCAACCAGCAACGACTACCAGAGAGATTATGACTCAATCAGAAAGGAGCTCGGACAGTTTGATCCGAAGTTACTTGAGAAAAAAGAAATCGTGATTTTGACAAAATCGGATCTAACGCAAAAAGTGACACAAAAATTTAAATACGATCTCATTGTTTCAGCGGCGACTTCAAAAAACATTGATAAATTGCTTGAGAAAATATCAAAACTTTTATGATCGCGAGCTGTTTAGTCAGACGAAAAACCTCTAAAAACTACATATTTGACTATTTGATTCCGAACGAGCTTGGAACAATCGAGTCTCTTAGTTTAGTTGAGGTTTTCTTTAACAATCGCAAAACCGATGCCTTGGTAATAGAGGTCAAAAATCAATCTCCTCAAGCAAAGCAACCTGTTCTTAGAAAATTAACCTCGGGAAGCGCGATTAGCAAAAAGCAACTTGATCTCGCCGAAAAAATAGCGCATGAATTCTTAAGCGATTTACCTTCGGCTGTTTTTGACTTTATTCCAAAGCTAAATAAATCCGACCTTAAAAATATTTCTTTCAAGAAGAATACTGCGAGCGGAAAAAAACCCGAATATATCTTTCTGGAAGGATCCTACCCAGAAAGATTAAACTATTACGCGCAAAAAATTAACAAGGAAAAACAAAACCTTGTTATTCTTCCAGAAATATCACAAATAAAGTTCGCGATAAAAACCTTTAACAAATTAGACCCCTCGATTGAAATCTACCCTTGGCATTCGCAATTATCTTCAAAAGAAAAGCGGATCGTTTTACAAAAGTTACAAAGCGGAGAGAACCTTACCGTTATTTCAGCTCGTCACGGACTTTTCTTACCGTTTACGCGACTTGAAAATATATTCTTAGATCAAAGTCAAAACTTTGCTTTTTTTGAGGATCAGGAGCCATCGTACAATGCTTACAAATTAGCTCTAATTGCCACATCGATCTATAAGAATAATCTGATAATCGGCGATAGTATCGCACAAATGCAGATTCTCACCGCAATTTTAAAAAAAAGATTTAAGAAAATAAAATTAAAAAACGAAATAAGCATCTCTTTATGCCCGAGCTTAAAAAATATATTTTCAAACCAAAAATTTTTAGAGGATTTTAAAAGTTCTAAACGGATGCTTGTTTTAGGATACTTTAAAGAAATAACTCGTTTCATTTGCCAAGACTGCGAAAAAGAAATCGCCTGCGGATGCAAAAACAACACCTTTCGAGATAAAAGCCTACTTTGTATTAAGTGCTCTGCGCCTGTTCCGGTTAACTGTCCGCAATGCAAAAGCACAAAAATAAAAAAAATCGGGATGAGCTTTTCAAAAATGATCCAAAAGCTTGAGCAGGTTTTTGGAAAAAACTCCGTCTCGGGTGAAATTACCGAAGGGAAGATAATCGTAAAGTCAATCAATGAATTGGACAAAATTGAAAGTATTTATGATCTCGTTCTTATTCCGTTTTTCGATTATTATTCCTCTTTGCCATATTTGAATATAACCTCGGCCCTAATCAGAACTATCATGGATATAAGAATAACTGGAGCTAGTCGGGTTTATTTATCAACAGATGAGGAAAACGAAACTGCTAATCTTCTCGTTCGCCGCGACATTGAAAAAATTTTGCTTAAGGAGCTCTTTTTGCGTCAGGGGGAAAAAATGCCTCCCTTCACCAGATATTTAGAAATAGAAAATGTCGCTAAAATTCCCCATGAGTTAAGTTCAATTATCGATGAAAAATTATGGATAAAATCAAAGGACAAGTTTATAACTTTTGCTAAACACTCTAAAGTTAAGGTCTTGCAAGATTATTATCAAAAGAAAAAGCCCGGCTGGAGAATGAAGCTTGACTCTCCCGATTTTGTTTAACTTTTATATTTAGCTGTCTTTGAGGTATGATTAAGATATGAAGATTGCTTTAGTAACCGATACATATGTTCCGGCCCCAAACGGAACGAGTATTTCTGTCGAGACGCTAAGAAGAAGTTTGTCAAAGATTGGGCACGATGTATGGATTTTCGCTCCGGAGTATAAATCGCTCAAGATAAAAGAAGAAAAAATTGTGACGATGCCTGGAATTTACTCTGTTTCGGACAAATTTAAGCCGACGGTATGGCCGACAAATTCCCCCAAGGATAAAGTTATTGAGCAGGCGCAGTTCGACATTGTTCATTCACATCACTTCTACTCACCTTTTAAATACAGCCTGGATTTTGCCGCTTCAAGCGGCGCTAAACACATTGCTTCTTTTTATCGTTTATTTCCCGAATACGAAAACAAAAAAAGCGCTTTGAGTTTTACTTCTCCCGAGAGAAAGTCGATAAAAAAACTCCTCGACATAGCAAATAATTGCGATCACGTCGCGGCTTTAAGCAAGGGAGAGAAGAAGTATTTTGAAGAGATCGGGGTCAGCACGCCGATTAGCGTAACTCCCGTCGGTGTTTTTACCAAAGATTACGCCAGTTACCCTCCCCAAGCAGTACGCGAGAAATTCCAAATTCCAAAAGAGCGCCAGATTATTCTTTATGTCGCAAGACTGGAAGAAGATGCGGCACTGGAACTCCTGCTTAAATCATTCAAGATTATCTGGAAAGCGATCGACGATGTGCATCTTTTAATAATCGGAGGCGGGAGCAAAGAGAAAGAGCTAAAAAAATTAATTTCCCACCAAGGTTTTGCTGATTACGTTACCGTTGCCGGATTTCTTCCCAAGTCACAAGTTAATAAGATTTATGGCGCAACGGATGTTTTCGCATACCCCAAGACACTTGATCCGCAACCTCTTTGTATTCTGGAATCGCTTTCATCCGGTACTCCGGTTGTCGCAGTTGAGGGCTATGGAGCATCCGATTTTGTCAAACACAATCAAAACGGACTGATCAAAAAAAACGATGTCAATGATTTTGCCAAAGGAATTATAGAAGTTTTGAGAAGAAAACAACTGATGCTGGAATTCAAAAGAAACGCCCGAATACACGCCATTGAGCTAAGGGCTTCAAATATGACTCATTTTCTGCTAAAGTTATACGAATCAGTTTCGCAGGAAAAAAGTGAGAAGATGTTTTGATGGTAGAATTAGTCCCTAAAGATAATCCGGTTCTTAGAAAAAAGACAGAACAAGTCAAAGATTTTGATTCTGTTGATTTTTTAGTTGATGAACTTTTCAACAAGCTTGAGACTTTGGAGGGCGTGGGTTTAGCTGCTCCCCAAATCGGCAAATCCCTTTCGGTTGCTGTTTTAAAATATACCCGCAAGAAAGACGACAAGGCAGATATTTCCGACATCCCCGAAACGATACTAATAAACCCAAAAATTATTTGGCGAAGCAAGGAAAGGGAGCTCCAAACCGAAGCCTGTTTTTCACTTCCGAAGCAGGAGTTCGAAGTCTTGCGACACAAAAAAATACATATTGAATACAATGCAAGATCCGGCAAACGTGAAAAGCTAAAAGCCAAAGGACTCTTTGCAAGGACGATCCAACATGAAATCGACCACCTTGATGGCATATTAATTTGCGATAAATAAATGATCTTTTTTTCAAGCGATGAAGATTTTGAAAAATTTTACAAATCTCTTTTGAAGCAGAACGAAAGAATATCTCTCTTAGTCAGCGAGTCGCCCAAAAGAACCGGAAGAAAAAAAATAATATCCGAAAATGCAGCTCATCGGTTCGCCAAGTCGAATAACTTAAAAGTAATCTCCCCTAACAACCTCGCTGAAAAAAATGTAAATAACGAAATTTCAATGGCGCTAGAAAAAGATCAGGACAAATTCGGTTTTATTTTTTCTTACGGCAAGATTATTCCCAAATCTCTAATCGATCTTTTTGAAAACGGCATCTTGAATATTCACTTCTCCCTCCTACCGGAATATCCCGGTGCGTCTCCCATCCAGCAAGCAATCCTCGATGGCAAAGGAGAAACAGGTTATACGATATTTAGAATTTCTCCGAAACTTGATCAGGGTGACATCCTTGTACAAGAAAAAATTAAGATTAAATCAAACGATACTTTTGATTCTCTAAGAAATAGAATAATTGAAGAAGCGCTTGCCGATTTACCCGAAAAACTAAATAAATATCGCCAGGGGGAACTGGAAACTCAAAAAACCAGTGATCTCCTTGGCAAGTTTACCAAGAAAATTAAAAAATCAGACGGGCAGATCACTGATGGCGATAGTCCAAAATCAGCTTTTGCTAAAATCAGGGCGTTCTCTAGGTGGCCAAAAGCTTTTATGATAATCGAGAATAAGCGAATAATTATTCACAGCGCCAAAATCAACAACAATTTGCTCCAAATCGAGTTAATACAGCTTGAAGGTAAAAAACCGATAAGCTTTAAGGACTTTGCCAATGGACACTGCCAATTGTTGACAAAAATGCCCAAATTTGTTAAAGTTGATTAAGCAACAAACCAAGAAATGAAGGAAAATCTGATAAATGCTAGTAATCAGGTATCAAAGACAAGGCAGAAAAAATTCAGCTTTCTTTAGAATAGTTCTTACGGAAAGTTCAAAACCGACAAAATCGGGGTTTTTAAAGATTCTCGGCTGGTATAATCCGCACACTAAAGAATCCTCTTTGAAAAAAGAGGAAATTTTAGATTGGCTCAATAAAGGAGCGCAAGCTTCTAACTCCGTCTCAAAATTGCTAGAAATGAATAAAATCGACCACAAAAATGCTTCGTTTGTTCCGGATGCACCAAAGGCAAAGAAGGAAAAAGAAGTAAAATCAAAAGCTCCGGTAGCACCACCAAAAGACAGTCAAGAAGCTGAAAAACAACCGGCGAGTGAACAGACGGGAGAAACGGACGAAAGCAAAGAAGTTGAAATTCAGCAAGAAACCGTAGCAGCAGACAAGCAAGAAGAGGTCGCCGAAGTTCCTGCCAAAAAGGGTGAAGAAGTAGCTCCGACGAGCAAAACTGTCGGAGTCCCGACTGGAAACGTCGGGAAAGAAAAGGTTGAAAAAAATTTAGAAGAAGGCAAATAATTAAAGCGTCCTGACGGGCGCCCCATCACAAATCCCTACTGTCAAACGAACTACGTTCAGTTATGACAAGTAGTGGATTGTGACGGGACTCTCGGGTCAGAAGTATCTGACTCGATGTGGAGGACAATATGGAGAAAGATCAAAGTTTTGTGGAGATGGTCGTCAAAGAAATTGTCGACAACCCCGATAAGGTTAAAACAGAGAGAAAAGTTGACGAAATGGGAGTCTTGATAGAGCTTTCTGTTGATCCGACCGATATGGGTAAAATTATCGGTAAAGAAGGAAAGACCGCCAAAGCAATCCGAACTTTGCTTAGAGTTCTGGGCGCTAAAGAGCATGCTAGGGTCAACCTGAAAATTATTGAGCCAGAAGGAGGAAAAGAAGACACTGGTGAAGCGAGCGAGAAGGGCTCAGGCGATGCTCCATCAGATATTGTAAGCGATGAATCTAGTGAAGCCGCAAACGACTCTTCAACCGACGCCTCGAGCGACTCCGAACCAGAAGTTACCCCGATGGAGGAAACTACCGAGGAAAGCACCACCAGTATTCTTTAACAACAAACCGCAAAAACCGCCAAGTTATATTTAACGGGCGGTTTTTGTTATGGGTTGATTTTCTCGCCTTATTTGCCTATAATAAGTCATTATGAAGTTTAAAGTGATTACCCTGTTTCCCGAATTTATAAATCGAATCAAAGAATATTCGGTTATTTCGCGCGCTATAAAAAACTCAAAGATCAAACTTGAAACGATAAATATTCGGGATTTTGGACTCGGTAACTATAAGCAGGTTGACGACAGGCCTTATGGCGGCGGGGTCGGAATGTTACTTAGAGTCGATGTAATGTATAAAGCTCTAAAAAAAGCGAGTCCCAGAAAATCTGCAAAACGCAGAGTAATACTTTTGTCTGCCGACGGAGAACAATTCAGCCAAAAAATAGCCCATCGCCTTTTGAAGTATGATGAAATAGTCCTTGTTTGCGCTCATTACGAAGGACACGACAAGAGAGTCGAAGAATATGTCGATGAAAAAATTTCAATCGGTCCCTATGTGCTAACGGGTGGAGAAATTCCCGCAATGACTATAATCGACGCGACCTCAAGACTGATTTCGGGAGTATTGGGAAAAGATGAATCCTCAAAATCGGAGAGTTTTTCGATTGACAACAATGAGAAAACACTCGAGTATCCTCAGTATACGCGTCCATTTGATTTTGAGGGCAAAAAAGTACCCGAGGTCCTCCTTTGCGGAGATCACAAAAAGATCAAAAAGTGGAAAGAGGACAATACTCGAACGGTTTAGGTGGAGCCCAAGCTTTAGCTTGTTTTTTGTTCGAGCAAAGCCTGCCTACCGGCAGGTAGGTCGAGAACTGTCAGGTTGGATCTTCTCGACTCGCTTCACTCGCTCGAAGAATAAGTTATTTGATGTTTTTAGTGTTTTCAGCGGTATTAATCCCATGCTGTTGACGAGAGCAGTATAATTTGAAAAAATGGTATTAGGTATCCCCGTAAGCCATACCCGATATGGCAACGGGGCAAGAAATAAGCTCTCCCAAGGAGGGAGATTGTCGAAATTAAAAAAATTCCTGTCTAAACCAAGAATATCCCGATTGGTGAGTTTTTCGGTAGTGCTTCTTTTAATTGCTGGAAGTGCCTATTTTGCTTATAAAAGAGGTGTTTTTGCGGATATTCAGGTAGCTTGTAAGGTACAGATGAAGGACGGGGTTACTATCCAATATGACCCCATTAAAAATACAGACGAAACTGGAGGGTCGATAGTCACTGGATGGTCAAATCTTTATTTAATCCTGAACAACCAATCAACCCAATCTATTTCAAACCAAAATAAATACATAACTGTTTATGGACAAGGTGGGTCATCCTACTTGTATTCGGAGGGAAGCAATAAAACCTCTACTGTACCTCAAGCCCAACAGCCAAAGATAAAATCTGCAACTTTCGACTGTACGGGCGGTAAAACAATAGAAGTTACCTATGCAAACACATCGCGTGAAGGAACACAGGGCATCAGCATCAACGTGATCACCCCTCAATCAGCGCCTGCTTCAGACACAAATTTAGTTTGCGTTAGAATCAAAGATGATACAGGGAACCCAGTAAGGATAGATAGATCATTGCTGAATTCAAAGCCTTGGGATTACACAGAACTACCCGATTCTTCATGCACCTCGGGACAGACAGGACCTGGAAGCGACGAGACAACTGCGGCAGCTGCCACAACGCTAGAGTGTGAGAATGGAGAAACATGTGTTTCCGTAAAAGGTGGAGATCCATACTGCGTTAGTAATACAGAAGCAGAACATCAAATGTACAATAAATCGACAGGGTGTCCACGTCGAACCACCGGAAGCGCAGGGTCAGATGCGCCAGCTGCCCCAACGAAAGGATGTCCGACGGGTGAAAAGTGTTACGATATCGCAGGCGATCCAGACAATAGCCCCGTATGTCTTAAGCCTAGCGACACAGGAGCTGTGAACGTTGGAATGCATACTGAGGTGGATATAAACGAATGCACCCACCAAGCCACAGCTACTACTGATAAGTGCGACAAGGGACAAATATGGATGGTTGGAAAGGTGAGCGAAACTGGTCTTTGTTTCCCATGTGGAGTTATTACGAAAAACCAGGCTCAAAAAGGAGAAACCGAGAGTTATAGATTTAGTACTTCGGATTATACAAAAAATTGCTCTACGCCAGGAGGTACTATCGCTGATGCCGAGGGACAAGGAGCTGGTCAAATAGATCCTAAGGTTCCCGTCTTCGGCCCAGGAACCCAGGCCGCACCAGCTGGAACTGGAAAAGTTACATTTTCCGCGTGGCGAAACTCTGGCAATGGGACAGAAGAAGATCCAGCTCAAAATAAAATTGTACCTGTTGGTGGCGTAACTCTTACATTAACCGGCAAACCCCTTAAGGACGCAAATGCAAAGCTTGAAGGACTAAAAGCGGAAAGCGGATTTGCAAACAACAAAGCCTGCAGTTTTTGGCAAAGCTTCCAAAATACCACCATGCTAAGGGGAATTTTTGGGGGCCAGGAGAGATACACGATTATTACCCCAGATAACGGACTAACAAATAACACGACCATAATTCGAGGATTACCTGCCGGAACATACACCATCTCTGCCAGAAAATCTTCGTTTATACTACCAACACCCAAAAACCCCACTGGAGATAATAATATTTGCTTCAACGTCACAAAACAATCCGACACACAAGTTAAGGTTCTCCTTATTGCGCAGCCATCGGCCGCTGAACCTCCCGGAATTGACGCTCCAGTCATCTATGAAAAATTAAATAACAACCAAAGCAGGTTTGTATCAAAAGGCGGGGAAAAGGGCGAATACCAATTTCAATATAAACCCGAAGCCCCTTACCTCGGCTGGCAGAAAATTGATAGTAGCTTACCAAACCTCGGCTATAATCCCGAACGTCCAAATGGACTAACTGCTGAAGGAGGACTTAGGCCCGGAATTTCAGTAGGTTTGGGAATGCCAGGGGGAAGTATTGGCGGGTTCATTAATTTGTGCCAAGGGATCAATTTGACCATCGGAACTGGTAATTTAAGCGAAGTGGAAACTATAGCTTTTGGATTAGTAATGGGTGCCGCAACGGGCTCAAAAGACAATTCCCTTTTAAAAAATGCGGGTATAGGTGGAATAATTGGATGGATGGCGAGTAAGGCAATGGGAAATAATTCCAGTGTATCAATTAATTTTAATCCACTACGTGAAAAATGCGCCGCTTTCAACCAACTCGGAATCCCCCCGCAGTGCCACATCTGTCTTTCGAATCCAAGACTTTGCCCCGAAGGTTGCTGGGCCTATAGCGCACAATTCCAAATGCTTAGTCAAATGAGAGATTTCTTTTAATAAAAAATAGGAAAAATTATGGAAAAATTTATTATATTACTTCTGCTTATCACACTGCCTGCACCGGTTTTTGCTCAAACTACTGACGGCGGCCCTCCTGCCGATGAAACTGCCGATGGTGGAGAAGCATTACTCGACCAAGGTCCTAATGCTGCGGATGACACAGGCCTAACCGATGACGGAGGAGGAGCAATTGCACCGGTTCAAAGCCAAGTTGTTGCACCGGTTCAACCCGCACCGTCAGACGAAGACAGTGCAACAAAAACTAAATACAAATTGAAGTTCGCCGCCATAAACAGCAAAACAGAAAGATTGCTCGGTGATGTCAATATTGTAATTGACGAAAACGGCGAAAAAACAGACGAAGAACTTTCAGATCCCCCAAAATCCCAAAATGGTGAAGAACTTTTTGAAGCTACGGCAGGCAAATATGAAATCGTCGCCAGCCGAGCAGGTTATAAAAACTACGAGGGATCGTTTGAGGTCAAGGATAAAGATCTTGGATTTACACTGAAAATGGTACCCCTGAGTACAACGCCGGACCCCAAAACAGAATTTATGACGCGCTACTCGCTTATGCAATATTCGATGGCGAATAGTTCAACGCAAGGATTTCCTTACGCCCAAAACAACCCCTACCAGACAAATCCAACTTTTGGCAATCCTAACTACGGCAGTTACGGTTATCCAACCTATACCCAAAACGGTTATGCACTTTCTGCCAACCAGCAGGCAGTAGTTCCACTAGCGGTCACCATATCATCGACAGCAATGCTCTCAAGTTATCAAAGTTTCGACGTTCAGATAGTCGATCTGTCAACTTC
>JBDRAU010000072.1:0-10041 GCA_043823315.1 bacterium | reverse complement strand
ATTGCCAAAACGGAAAAACTGACTCTGAGCGATGAAGTTTTGGATTTGATTGCCAGAGTTTCCGAAGGATCGTTTCGCGATGCTCAGTCGTTACTCGATCAACTTTCTTCCCACATGGAGGGTAAAGGCGTGACGCTGGAGGACGCGGTGCGGATTTTAAACCTAAGTTCCCCGCAGGAGGTAACACGTTTTATAGGTTATGTCGACACTAAAGAAGCATCTCAAGCGATTTCGCTTGTCGAAAATCTTAAGTCGACCGGCACCAGCATTCCGGATTTTTTGGCTATGGTTATTTTAGAAGTGAGAAGCAGTTTGATCGAGCAGATCAAAAAGGGGCAAGCCAGCGAAATTCAAGCGCAATTCTTGAGAAAATTAATGCAAGCACAAAGCGAACTAAAATTTTCACCGGTTGAATCTCTGCCAATTGAGTTGATGGTGTACGAACTCTGCTTTGCAGAGTTAAATAACAAAATTCAAATGACAAATGTCCCGCCTGCATCAGCTGAAGCTGAGCAATTGCGGGCAGGCAAATCAAATTCCAAAGCGGAAAATCCAAAGCAAGAATCAAATTCAGAAAAATCATCCCCAAAAGATCCTAAGATTGCCGAAGGAAAAATAAAAAATCTCTCTAAGGATATGAAGTTGGCGATCGTTGACGAGGTTTCCCGCAAAAAGAAAACGCTCGGTTCGCTTCTTTGCGATTGCTCGATCGAAGGGGATTCAAAGCAGGTCAGTATTATTTCGGAGTATCCTTTTCATCGCGATACGCTTAAGAGCGAAAAAAATCTCTTGCTCATTGAGGAAGTGATTGGTACTATCGTAGGTCCGAGGGTAAAAGTTAATTTCACGGTCAAAAAAGAAAGTGATCTTGCCGGTGAGATAGACTCGGTATTTGGAGGTTCTTGAGGGCTTTTGCGAGGTGGAATCGCAAAGTTCTGTAAGCAAAAACCTAATTTCAAAATATAATAACGAATTTAAAAATGGCAAAAACGCAACAAGATAACACAAAACTTCCTCCCCAAAACGTCGAGGCGGAGCAGGCGGTTCTGGGTGCGATTTTGCTTGAAAAAGATTCGATGTACAAAATCGCAGAAGTTTTGACCGCTCCTGATTTTTACAGAGCCGACCACCAAAATATTTTTCAGGCGATGCTGGAGCTTTTTGAAAGAAGAGAGCCGATTGATTTAATTACCATCACCGATCAGCTAAAGAATCAGAAAAAGCTTGACGAAGCTGGCGGGGCTACTTATCTAACTCATCTCGTCAATTCGACTGTCAGTGCGGCAAATGTAGTCAATCACGCCCAAATTGTCGCCGAGAAAGCGATTTTGAGGCGTCTCATAAAAGCGGCGACACAGATGATCGAAGAGAGTTATCAGGAAAAAGATGAGATTCCGATGATTCTCGATAAGTCAGAACAAGTGCTTTTTGCCGTCAGTCAGAGGTTTGCTCAAGATAAATTTATCGCGGTTAAAGATGTTTTGTCGGATACTTTTGAGAGAATTAACGAAATTCACGAGAATCGCGGTCAGCTTCGCGGAGTGCCAACGGGCTTTAAAGCGATGGATAATTTGCTGGCTGGTTTTCAAAAATCTGACCTCGTTATCATCGCCGCGCGTCCGTCGATGGGAAAAACCTCGCTGGCGCTTAATATTGCCTCGCATGTGGCTTCGCGCGAAAAAATTCCGGTTGGCGTTTTTTCATTGGAGATGAGCCGCGATCAGCTGGTTGATGGGCTTTTGACGATGGAGGCGGGGATTGACTCTTGGCGTCTTAGAACCGGAAATTTAAAAGAAGACGATTTTTCAAAACTAAACTATGCGATGGGGATTTTGTCCGAAGCCCCTCTTTATATTGACGATTCGCCGCTTCTGTCGATCATGGATGTGCGCGCCAAGGCGCGCCGTCTGCAGGCGGAAAAGGGTCTCGGGCTTTTAATTATCGACTATTTGCAATTGATGGAATCGGCTCACCGCGGCTATGGCGAGCAGAACCGCGTTCAGGAAGTTTCCGATATTTCTCGGGGCCTCAAGGCGCTGGCGAGGGAGCTAAGTATTCCTGTTATCGCGCTCTCTCAGCTTTCACGCGCAGTTGAGATGCGAACTCCCAAGATTCCGCAATTGTCGGATTTAAGAGAGTCGGGATCGATCGAGCAAGATGCAGACGTAGTGATGTTCATTTATCGAGAAGAATATTATGAACCGGAAACGGAAAAGAAAAACATTGCCCAGATATTAGTAAAAAAACACCGCAACGGTCCGACGGGGGAAATAGATCTATATTTTCATCCTGAATTCAGAAGGTTCTCTACGGTGGAGCGCAAAATGGTTCCCGAAACTCCGACGAATGAACCGGTTGATTAACTTTTCGTAGTATTTTGTCATCCCGACTGCAGTGGAGGGATCTTTAATGTCTGTTGTTTTTACAAAAAAAGCCCGGCATCCGTATGAACGGCGGCCGGGCTTGGGGTGTGACTATTTCTCGATCTCGGCAGTGCCGAACTTCCTGAGTGTTTCGACGATCTCATCAACATTTTCATCCTTCACGGTCAGCATCCAACCCCGTGGTCCAAGGAAAGTGGAGATCACACGGGGATCTGTGATGATACTCACGATGCAGGAGCAGTCAGAGTTCGGCTTGAAGCAAATATTCGTCCGTTTCATGGTGCTCTTCTACACCGATTTCGACTCGTCCTTGGCGCGCCAACGGATCTGGTGCATCCGATGCATTATTCCTTCTTCAGCGTCACGATCACGCCGTTGCCGTAGGGCTTTTCCTCCAGCTTGAGACCGACGTTGATTGCCTTGAGCCGCGTGAGCTGATCACGGTGTCGATCGCAGACGAATGTCGGTCCGCGCTGGAGGACGATCATCAGCTCTTTACCGAGTTCTCGCTTCCATTCCCTTTGGTTCCACTCGGGTACGTACGCCTGCACCAGCTGCTTCGGCTGCTTGACCTTGAGTTGCCTTTTTGGTTCAACTGATGCTCTCTTCGGTCTCTCCGGTGGTAGTTCTCTCTCGAACAACGGTCGCCTGTAAAAGGGTCCTGAAAAGATGTTCACACTCTCCCGCGGTGGTTCTTCCCTAGACAACGGTCGCCTGTAAAAGGGTCCTGAAAAGATGTTCACAGTTATCTGCCTTTCAAACCCATGCGGGTTTCATCTGTATTCAGATCACAAAAATATACCCCAAGCGAGTTTAAAAATCAAGTAAAATCTCCAGAAAGAGAACGGAGAAAATCTAATTGCTGCCCAGAAATCTTATATAAATACGTCGATCGAAAATATTGTATAATAAAAATGTGAGTAAAGTTTCAAATTCAACAAAGCTACTGGTGGCGTTAGCTGACTTTGCAGGTTTGGCATTTGATAATTTGGATGCTTTTATCATGAGTCGCGGCTCAGCAAAACAACTCAATGCGAATTTGGGCATGGTTAATAAACAGTATCACTCTGCTTTCCAGGGACTATGTAAAAACGGATATGTTAAAGAAGTAAATGAAAATCAATTCTTAATCACTCCAAAAGGTAAAGTTAAGATCCGAGTTGCGCAAATCGAGGAGTCGAATTGGCAAGAGACAAGCTGGGATGGCTATTGGCGGATAATCAGTTTCGATATTCCAGAAAAGCTTAGAAGAAAACGAGACATTTTAAGATCGATTCTCAAGCGCAAAGGATTTATAGGAATTCAAAATAGCGTTTTTATTGCTCCTTTTGCTGACTTGGAAATATTGGCTAAATTGCGGGAAGATTTAGGAATTGCCAAATATGTTTCTTTTTTTATCTCAAAAAGTTACCACACCGACGACGATAACCCATTGAAAGAGAGGTTTAACCTGAAATAATTATACAAATACGTCGATCGTGAATATTGTATAACATTCGGGGCTATTGACAGGTTCTTGTAGATATGTTACTTTACTTAAGTAAAGTGAGGTAGAAATGAGTAAATGGGAAAATAAAGACACAAAAGAATTATTTAAAACAATTACAGCGCTCAACAACACCAAACAAGCGCGCATTTTTTTGCGTGATTTATTGACGGAGCAGGAGATAATTGAATTTTCGAATCGCTGGAAGGCCGCTAAAATGCTAAACGCCAAAATTTCATATATAAAAATTTCCGAAGCGACAGGTTTAAGCTCCCGAACTGTGGCGCGAATTTCAAAATGGCTAAACTCCGGCATGGGTGGATACAAAAAAATGATCGCTGAACTTCATCATGGCAATTCTTCCTTCGGGAAAGGATTGTCTTGATTTAATTTTTAAAAAAAATGAAGCCAGTCCTCTCCCAAATGGGAGAGGTTATTTAGTTTGAGCGAAAAGGAGCTTGATAAATGGGTAAGTGTTTTGTCGTTTTCATGTGCCTTGAGGCATCACACAAAAAAGAGGAGCTCGAGCTTGAGGCTGAAAGGACATGGTTTGTCAGGGTGATCGGTCAGGTGCTGTATGGGTTTGTCGATCGTCAGCAGGGCGAAGTTACGCTGATTATCCCCGATCATCAACCGCGAATGAGCTGGGGCTGGCAGACCGACCAGGCTGAGATCACTGGGCTGTGCAAGCTGATGGGTGACGACATGGTTGATTTGTTTGAAGGATGGAAGATTACACTCTGGAGCGAGCTGATCGCGGATCAGGAAACCGACTTTGCGAGTGCTTTTGAGCGTGCCAAGGCGGATCCGCGCGCTCTGGTTCTGGCCAAGGAATACGGACAGAAGTCGGGCAGTCGGCGGGTCGTTCCTAGGGAATTAGCACTGGCGAAGGTGGCGCAATATGCGGCCGAGGGATTTGTGCTGCCCCAGGTGTTTCCGGCGGCGACTCTACTACAGAGTGAACTAAATGCCGCTGAAGTCAAGGAAAAGATGTATCGACTGCTCGGCCCGACGCTGCCTATTCTCAATCCTTTTGGGAGGTGAATCATGCGACTTTGGCGGACACACCGTTCTTGCGGCGCTCTTCCGTCTCACAGGGTGGCGATAAATCGCTACCCTTTTTTTACCCAAACCACGGCTTTTTGGCGAACGGCTCACTATTGAGCCGTTCAAATTTTGATCAAATCAAAATTGTGTCGCGCTATGCAAAAACATGGAGTGGCTCAAATGGGTGGGGTTTGGGAGTTTATATCCACTAAGGGCTAGCTACTTAACTTTCTTGGAATACTTGCTAATGAGGTCTCTAACGCCAGCGATAACAGCATCGCGGACTTCTGTGTCACTCTGGGCGACCCAAATAGCCAAATTATAGAGTTTTGCTGGCTGAATAGTCAGCCATTTTTGGTTAAAAAGCAGAAAAATCATCAAAGTAGTTACGGCAATTCGCTTATTTCCACTTGCCTGCCGCGCCGCAATTTTCTTTTCTCGTTTGATCCATTTCCTCCCGAAGCCGCTCTTAAGTTCTTGTTCTCGTGTTACAGCTTCTTCTCGAGTCACTAATTCTTCAAAATAAATTAACTTTATTGGCAAGCGGCTTTTGGTCCAGTGATTCAATTTTAGTTCGTGCTGTTTTATTCTTTTTTCTAAATTCTGAGTTTGACCAATATAATTTGTGCCATCTGAACACTCAAGAACATAAATGAAGTAACTATTTTTAAAATTGCTTTGCGGCGCAAGCAGGTTTTGAAATGGATGGTTTTTTATCAATAAATAAAAAAGGATAGCTGCTTTGTCCTCAAGAGTAGGGTAGAGGTCTTTGCGGTTGTAGGTCTGAAAAGGGGCAGAAAGACAGCTTTCTAGAACTTTGGGGAATCTGGTTTCAAAGGCCGGAATCGCCTGCCTGCCGCGCCGTTTAGCCGGCGCAGGCATGGGTTCATCCCAGCTCATTGCCCGCCTGTGCGTGCTCGCACGCGGACAGGTTGCGACTGCGAGCTGATGAGCAACGTCCTTTATGTGGTCAATTCCAATTCGCTTAATGCTCATTATTCATCTCCTAAGTCTCGAATTACAGAGCCATAATCCCTAAGAGTTCTTTTAACTCCCTTGATAATCAAATCACGGTCTCGGTCCGAAGTTTCACCTGTAATTTTATGAAGTTCCTCGATCGGAATCAAGTAAACATGTCCTATCTTTTGGGCTTCGATAAGCCCTTTTTGGACACGTCTAAAAATCTGGGAACGGCTCATTCCGATTCTATTGGCGAAGTCGGGGATTGTTATAAAATCTTGATGTTGCATTACATTAACATTATGCAACATGTATTACGTTTTGTTAACAGTGTGCAACATTAATTCTCAACTGAATTCCAGATGATCCAGAACATCTGCTGGAACATGGTGATGACGGATTTATTTTCGATCACAATGGCGAAAATCGGGGGGGGGTTGTACTAATTCGTAAATAAAAAACGAAAGGGCGGGTAAGATCTGCCCGCCCCTGATGAGCGTGGTGGTCGGGGCTATATGCCCGGCCGGAACGGAAGGCGCTGGTCGTCGACGTCCATGACCTCGAGGTCGAAATCGCTGTGACCGAGTGCTGATTCGATCATTGCGCGATCAACTTCTTTGCAGACGATCATGTTCTCCTTGAGGGTGTTGACCACCCACTGTGTTGCGTTGACGACTTTACTGACCTCGGCCTGTGTCCAATGCACTCCGCGCCGAGTCAACAGAGTGACATCCATTTTGGGCATTCTAGATCAGCTCCTTGGCTCATGGAATGTACGCCTAATTCGATTAGGAGAAATATAGCAAAAACAGCTGAAGAGTTCAAGGGGAAGGGGTTGAAGCCCGCCTAGATTCCCGTTTTCACGGGAATGACAAAAAGCTTTTAATAGATCTCTCGAATTCACATTAGGTTTGAGTTCCTCTCAAACCTGCTCGAGATGACAAACAATAGATCCTGAAACACCTGCCCGCCATTGCTTGCGCTCAGGAGCTTGCAGGCGGGAGTTCAGGATGACGTAGGAATAGTGGAAAAAAATAGAAGAAACTAAAAAGAGCGCATGTACATAGGAGTAATCGGTTATAAATTATTTAAATTATGTACCGCTCCTTCATGCGCTCTTTTTCAGTTCACCAAGTCTCACGAGTGATCCTAAGCTAAGTAAATAGATCTATAACCTAAGAAATTTGACACCTGGCGAGTTAACGTGCTTCGCAAAGGTCCTCTTAGAGTACTTTTCCCCGCCGGCGGGCAGAGTTTTTTGATTTTACCCTCTTGGCGGAGCCCTCCTTTACGACATAATTAATCATACCACATGTTATATATGTTTGTCAAGTACCTAGCCGAAAAATACTAACGAGGGGCGAGGTATTTACAGGTTCAGTAGAACTGATTTTTCATTTTTAATTTACTATTTTCCATTGATTGATGCATTGATAAATTTAAATATTTAAATAAAAAATAATAAAATCAATTTAAAATTAAAAATGATAAGTGGAAAATAATAGATTCCGGATCACCTGCCCGAAGTTGCTACAACGTTGCAGGCGGGAGTCCGGAATGACAGCAAAAAGCTCGGGATGACCCGTTCGACTCGCTTAGGTTTACGCTCCATCCGCAAACCCACTCAGGGCAGGCAGGATGTTTGGCTCTAGATGACAGGGGGGTGGAGATCTGATAAACTGATTTTATGATCTCACGCATCAAAAATCTTTTTGTTAGAGAAAATTCGGTCAGGGGCGCAAGCCTCATTCTTATTGTAACCCTTGCTCTTTCTAACCTGCTTGGGGTTTTGAGAGATCATTTTTTGGCCTCTCATATCCCAACTGACCGACTCGATATCTATTTTGCTGCTTTTCGTCTGCCCGATCTGGTTTTTAATGTATTAATATTAGGATCAATCGCCGCTGCCTTTGTTCCTGTTTACTCTTCGTATATGAAGGAAAAAGGTCAAAAGGAGGCAACTCGCCTAGCGCAAGCAAGTATTACCATAGGCGTCCTGGCTGTTATTGTTTGTTTGGCTTTGTTATATCTGCTGATGCCGTTTCTGATGAATTATCTGGTGCCAAGTTTCGATGCCCAGAAAAAAGCCGAAACGGTCTATTTTGCCAGATGGCTCCTCTTTTCTCCGCTGTTCTTTACGGTTTCATATTTCTTAGGCGGGATACTGAATGCTCACAAGCGTTTTCTCGCTTACTCGATCGCTCCCTTGATTTATAACATCTCGATCATTTTTGGCATTTTGCTGTTCTCCGAGCGTTTTGGTGTTGGCGGAGTGATAATCGGTGTAATTACAGGTTCGATTTTGCATCTTCTGGTCCAACTTATTCCGGCCTATCGAACCGGCTTTAGCTTGAAGTTTATTTTTGATCTTAAAGAAGCGGGTGTGAGAAGAATACTTAAATTAATGGTTCCGCGAGCGATCGGACTGGGGACAAACCAGATATTACTGGTCGCTTTTACCAGTTTTGCCTCGGCCTTTCCGGGAGGAATAGCTATTTACAATTTTGCCGACAACATGCAAACTGTTCCCTCGGTCATTTTTGGCAGCTCTTTTGCTCTGGCGGTTTTCCCCACTTTGGCGGGATTATCCCTTAAAGTAGCGGAAGATAAAGAAAGATTCTTGCAATTATTTTACAAATCAACAAGAGCGATATTGTTTTTCATCGTTCCCTCGACGGCTCTTATAATTATTCTTCGCGCCCAAATCATCAGGATAGTTTTGGGCTATGGGTTCTTCGGTTGGTCTGATACCAGAGCCGCCGCCGCAACGCTCGGCTTATTTGCAATCAGCATTATCGCACAGGGGTTAATACCTCTTTTTGCCCGAAGTTTTTATGCAGTTCATGACACGAGAACTCCGATGTATGCCAGCATCTTCTCGATTATTCTAAGCGTCAGTTTGGGTTACATTTTCTCCCGTAGCGCCGCTCCGGCTGCCGAAGGGGTGAGCTCTTTGGCGCTGGCGTTCTCGATCGGAAGCTGGGTCAATTTGTTTATTTTGGCCATTTTGTTTAACAAAAAAATTCGAATTAATTATCAATATATTTTGAACTTTTTGATGGGCGTTGTGGCGATGACCGCGGTGATGATGATAATTGCCCAAGGTGTTAAGGTGCTGGTCGCCGATTTTTACGACATCGACATGGTCAGATTCTTAGCTCTTCAAATACTTCTAACCGCTTTGATTGGTGGCGGATCCTACCTTGGACTTGCTTATCTTTTCAATTTCGAAGAAGTAAGAAAGCAATAAATGCAAGAAGAAAAGGAATTCTACAAGGAACTCGACGATAATCGTGTTCATAAGAAAGAGAAAACACTATCGCCATGGACGCTGGTGGTTTTTTTCATTATTTTCATTACGGTTTTGGAAGTTCTGGTTTTCTACGTCGGCGGGAGTTTGAAAAAAACTACCGATGATGATTTTACCAAAGCAACAGAAGTATCATCCGGCGTGGATTTGATCGGAGGAAGTCAGGATTCATCTGGAAATTCGATCAATATACCCGAGGGGTTGTTGTGTTCCAAGATAGCCCAGAAGGTTTCAGGAGAAATAAAATGTTCAATTGATTCCGAGGCGATCAGAATTAGCGGAAAAATATCAGCGCTTTTGCCCGCAAATTCGACTGTTTCTTTTGTTCCGGAGATTAAGAATGGGGAAGCAAAACAGAAACTAACCGAAGTAAGAATAGGCGCAGTCAAAACGGGTCGCTTTTTGGCTGGTCCGCTAGAGAGCCAGGCAAACAATGCCCTGAAGGCGGCGATTACGGACCAGAAAGTAACGATCACTAGGATTGACCTTGAAGAGGGAATTATGGTAATCAAGGCGCAGACTAACGCGGACAAAATAAGTTTATAAAGTAAAAAGTTCATAAAGTTAATAAAGTGAATATTCGTAACTTTTGCATAATCTCACACATAGACCATGGTAAGTCCACGCTGGCGGATCGGCTTTTGGAGTTTACGGAAACGGTTGAAAAACGGCAGATGAAGGAGCAAATTCTCGACAATATGGAATTGGAGCGCGAGCGGGGGATCACGATAAAGCTTCAGCCTGTTAGAATGAAATATCATTCTAACCGCGGAACAGCGCAGAAAAGTACGCTGAATAACGCGGAAAGCACACTGCTCTATGAGGAGTTGACTTATAAAATCAGGGGTGCGGCA
>JBDRAU010000071.1:0-22501 GCA_043823315.1 bacterium | reverse complement strand
ATTTTTTAAAAAAGAGGGGGACCGCCAAGTTGGCGGTCCCACAGTGCGGGTAAGACGTGTGGAGGGTGTCGGCTAAATCTGCCCGTGGCATTCCAGGGGTATCTCGAACGCCACAACCACCGGGGCTCCGTCCTTGGTGGTGGCGCAGAGCCCCTTCTCACCGATGTCCACCTCCTGCACATCGTGCAGGGTAACCTCCAGGGCTGTGCTCGCTGTCCCCGATTCGGGGGGCTCGCTGAGCCCCAGGCACAGACGGATATCGGGGCCTTGTTGCTCCTGGCTCAACACCTTGATTGCCAGCCTTCTGCTAATCATGCTCCCTGCCTCCTTGCAAGTATATATTGCACTATCAGTCATTGACTGACATTGCATTGTAGCTGATGAAGGCTGTGATGTCAATATCTTTTCTTTAATCTACTGCAATTTTTACCCCAACAGAGCAAACTATTACTTCTTGAGAGACTTTGCAGGCCGAGCGGGCCGGTTTTCGCTTAATAACGTAAGAGCGAGACCGAGATATAGCAAAATTTTCCGCTAGGAAAACTTATGCGGACTCGAACAAAGAAATACCTTACTTTGATCTACACACCAAACTTCTGAATGTTTTCCAAATGCTCCTGATAGGTTTTGGAAAAATGAATTTGCTTACTTTCGTCGTGGAAAAAATAGAAATAGTCAAAATCTTTCTCGGGTTGAAGCACCGCCTCAATACTTTTTATTCCCGGATTACAAATCGGCGCCGGAGATAAACCCTTCTGCACATAGCTGTTAAACTGACTGATCAAACTATTAATATCTTGCCTTGTTATCGGTTGCCAAAAATCAAAATCCAGATTTTTCTTTTTTAAATATGTCTGCGTATCAATCCCATAGCGCACTGTCGGATCCGCCTGAAGAAGCATGTTGTTTTCAACCCTGTTTTTGTAAACTGCCGCTATCTTCGACCGCTCTTTGTCTGTGATTGCTTCGCGTTCAACGATCGAAGCTATGATTAAATCTTCCTCCGACAATCTTAAATCTGATGTTCTAGCAATAAAATTATCCTTAAACATTTTGACGATCTTAGCTTCCTCAAGTCCATATGCAACTACATACGTATCAGGAAAAAGCGTTCCCTCTGTCCCAAGTGCTGAGGCGATAAACTTGTCAATATCAATCTTGCCAATTTCATTCAATTTTTTGGCAATTTGCAAAACCCGAAACCCCTCCGGAATAGTTATGGTAAATGCGTCGACATCGCCTGATTTGATTTTTTTTATAATTTCATTGGTACTCATTGCCGGTGAAATTTTGTAGTGACCCGCCTGCAAAGAGTCACCATTGGTGTATGCAGAAACCAAAAATGCCAGAGAGGATCTGATCAGTTTTTTCTTTCTAAGCGATTGGGCAATTTTATTTTTTGTCTCTCCTTTTTTGACTTCAAAATAAACAAAGTCCTCCCTATTTTGAGAGACAGGACGAGAAGCAAAATTCGCATAGCTCAAAAGAGCAAAGAATATTACCACTATTCCAATAAACGGATAAATAAAAAATTTATTTTGGTAAAAATACACACCTTTGCGCTTGGTCACCTTTACCTCTAAATTTTTATCGGACTTTGGAAATTTTTTGTCGTATCGCTCTACTTCTGTTTTCATTTTTTTGGCTTTACTCGGCTAATCCTAGATTATACGATTTACACAAAGTGTACAAACAATTACTATTTTTCACAGAATGATCTAGAAGTATAATTAGTTTGGCGTTCCACCCGCCAAACGCGACAGGCTCGAAGAATAATTTTATCATCTGCTTATTTCACTTCTCGACTCGAGTACTCACTCGAAGAATAATTTTATTGTTCGACTTTATGGAGAACCTCATTTACCATTTAAGTACTGCTCCAAAATTATTCGGGCGGACTGACTGTCGCGATCGCCTTTATACCAGTCCGCTTCGGTTGATGAAAATGCCTCATCCACAAACTCAATCTCTAAGCCCAGTTTTTCACCAATTACTTCGGATTCTTTTTTTATCCATCGACTTTGATCAGTTTCCTGACCATCTCTTAGCGGAAGACCGATTACGATTGCTTCAATCTTTTGCTCATCTATTATTTTTCTTAAATCAGCGAAAAATTGATCTTTATTTTGGTAGTCCAAACTCTCTATCGCTTCGGCCATAAACCCGTGCGAGACCGCCAGCCCCACTCTCTTGGTTCCAAGATCGATCCCGAGTAAACTTTTACTTTTCATACTTGGATTATACATTATTTTTCATTTTTAATTTTCGATTTTTAATTGATCGTGTTTGTTCTTTATTGATGGAATAGGTTTTCGTTCCACCCGAAAACCGCATTTCTAATTTTTCAATTAATAAATATCAAAATCAATAGAAAATAAAAAATGTTAAATAAAAAATCGAAAAAATAACACAGTTATTTTTTCGTGTATTCTATCTTTATATGAGTGCGGTTTTTTAGAATCGGTCCCACCGGCAAAGCAAAATTAGGAGAGAGATTTACATCGTTTATTTCCACTCCCTCAATTCCTTCAAGTCGTGACTTGATTGATTTAATCGGCTTCAATCTGAACGACGAGACCAGCTGATCAAGGTCGATTGCCGGCCCAAGATGGCTTCGCAATTCCCCTTTTATTTTCAATTTTCCAATATTGATTTGATTGTCTTCGAGGCGTGGAGTGATCGAATCAGAATCAGTAACAAGCAAACTTTTGCCCTCGGGCAAATCTTTTTCGGCAGCCTTAACAACAACCTCGTCAAAATCCTTCTTCAGGAAAGTGATCGTCGTGGTTTTGACTTTTGCAGAAGCTTTAAACTCGTTAGCGTCTTCGTTGACATTCTTAGTCGTTGTAAATTCGACAGTATCCGTCTTGATAGCATCCTCGACAAATAAAGTTTTCTTGTCTGTTTTAAGGTCGGTTTTGAATTTATCGATCGCTTTTTTCTCTAAAGCCTCTTTGGCCGCTGACACATCAGCTGAAGTTACGACTTTGACTTTTCTCGTCGTACCGCCTGAAGTACCTCCCGAAATTAAGATTTTGGACTTTCCGGAAATTACATAGGAAGTATTGGGAGAGAGGTTGCTTGAAGATCCCGGTTCTACGGCAGTAACAGTCACAGTGACTTCCCCTAAGACCTTTGAGGGCTCGTCATCAACGGTAAGGGTTGCCGTTGCCTTGGGAACAGTTACTTCCTTATTTGTCGTAAATTCCACGCCGCTTGTTGATCTAACGGTCGAGCCAGAAGAGATAACCTCGTTCACCCTTGCATCGTTTCTAAGCGTCAAAGTTCCGGTTGCCTTGTTGCCCACTTCTCTCTCACCGGAAGCAGAATAGGTACCATCTGTCGGAATTTCTTTGTCGAGCTGTACTCCGCCAATCACGCTACCTGTCAAATCGACTGCCGGATGATTTTTTTCAACTGTAATTGTGACATCTTTTGATATTTCCTCGGCCGGAATTTTTAAATTAATTTCAAGACGAGCATAGGCAAGCTCAGCAAAAACAAGCGCCAAGAAAACTAAAACAGACACGCCGACAATAATGATTGTTTTCTTTTTGGATTTTTTGCCTTTTGACGGCATTGCCGATCTTCCTTCGCGAGCTATCGGGCGAGCCGATTCGAGCTCCATCCTATTATCGGGTTTTTTATCAACGATTGGTTTATTGACAAAGCCTGCATTTTTTTGTGCAGCAGGCGCTTGCGGCGCTGGCTCTTTTTGATTTAGGTTGGCGTTCCGCCCGCCAACCGCTTCGATAGGCGCCGCTACCGGCTCTTTCTTTGTCTCCTCCATCACATCCTCCGTGTCTTTTTCATCATACCGATGAACCTCAAAACTCTTGGGTAAATCTTTATATTCTTCATCAACCTCTTTTGGGGGAGTTTTCTCTTTCCCGACGTTCTCAGTCGGGACCCCGACAGTACCCTCGTCGGGGCCTTCTTTCATTTCTTCCTGAATATCCGAAGAGTCGGTGATTTCGATCGGACCGGTATCCTCCGGTTCTTTTTGATTAATCGGCTGAATCGGACTTTGAGAGCGGACGTCCTTGTAAACCGGTAAATCGATCCTTGAAGCTAAATTTTGACCAACTTCATCGGAAGTAATGATGGCAATTTTTTTATCAAGTTGTTTGGCCTGCTTTTGAAGTAATTTTAAACTAACTAAAGATTGGACAATCGAGGAACCTTTGGGCGCAACTAACCCAACAGACTTGGCCTCAAGCCCCTTCAGTTTGTCAACAACTGATGTAATCTCCTCATCCGGTTCTAAATATAAAACCTCGTCCATTTAGCTCCTTAAGGTCATTATAATCTTTGAAAACAATCCGTCCACAACCTTCTCCTTGCCGACCATGTCAATTGCTAAATTTGCCAGAGCCATCGGGGTAACATCTGAAATGGTCTTGAGGTCTCCCGTTTCATCAACAACCGCAGTGACATTTTTGGGTTTTAAAAAACCAACGGAGGGGTTCTTGGCAAAAGCTACGTTTCGACCCCATTTTGCTCCAGTTAAAACCTTTTCTATATCGGGCAAGTTTGATCCTCCTCCGCAAAGCAAAATTTTTGAAGGCAAAAGTTCAAGATCGGAAAATTCTTCGAGCGTTAATTGCACGCCCGAGAGCCAAACTTCGCTGTCCTGTTTGATCGCCTTTTCCACAATTTTCATCTTTTCTTCCGATAATTTACCGGCGGTGTAATCCAGTTTGTCCTGTTCCGCTTCGAGGAACGGTTCGCCCAGAACTTGAGCAACTCTTTTTGTAAAAGCCCGGCCGCCGAGAGCAAACATTTTTGTGCCGACTAATCCGCCCTTTGAAACCACTGCAATATCGGTTGTGCCGCCACCGATATCAATAAAAATTCCCGAAAAATCGCTTTCCTGATCAGAGCCCATACAGCGCGCAACGGCAAAGGGCTCGGCGGCGATAGATAAAAGATCGAGGTCCAAACTTTCCGCCACCGTCTGAAGCGCCCCGAGATGAACGTTGGGCGCAAAGGCGTTAAATACACTAACTTCGATTTCTTTGCCCTGAAAACCCAAGGGGTTCGTGATGTGATAGCCGTCGATTTTAACGTCAACCACAGCCGAGTTAACCAGTTTAACATTAACCTCGCGGTGTCCCGTTTCATAAGCCAAAATACTTCTAGCTCTCTCGTAAGTTTGCTTTTGGATGCGATTAACGATTTCTGAAAGCTCATCCATGGTGATTTTTTTGTTTTGATCGGGACGGGTATATTTGACGTCAGTCGTAATTCCTTTGACAAGTTCTCCGGCAATTCCGATAATAACTTGCTCGGGCAATATCTTTGCCTGCGTTGCCGCTTGATCAAGCGCCGCTTCGCAATTTCTGATAACGCCATAAATATCGGTGACAACTCCGCCTTGGATATCAGCTAAACGTTGGCGCTGTTTGCCAACGCCCAAAACCTTCGCTTCGTCGCCCTCAACCTTAAAAATCAAAGTTTTTACAAACTCCGTTCCTATGTCAAGAGAGATGGCATGATTGGAGTAATCAGCCCCACCTTTAAAAATGTCCAGTATTCCCAAATTAAACCTCACAATCTAAATATATTGTTCGAGCTTGTCGCGTTTCGAGAGTGGAGCTCGAAACTAATCTGTTCCTTCTCGACTCGCTTCAGACAGCTCGCTCGAAGAATAACATCTATATTTTACCCCACCCTTGACTTTTTGTACAATTTATGGTATATTTTCAAGTCGGGTTTGTACTTCTCGCTGAAGCTTAAAAAGTTTTGCGAGGAGCGCAAGCTCCGAAAATAGGCTGAAAGGTGAAAAGCACGTGTTTGTTAAACACGCAAGCTAGACCCAACAGCGCGTTGTTTGAGGGAGGGCACGTGAAATCCGTGTGTTCCCAACCAAAAGAAGCCTCTATCACGGCATCCCGGTGGATCCCCAACGCGGCATCCCAAGGAACCACGATGAGGTAGCGGGTAACCCCGCTTCAAAGGGAGTGATTCATCACTCCCTTTTGACTTTTTCAAAAAAGATAGTAATATCTTGCCAGATGCAAAATCAAATCATTTTATCCACCGGCAGTTGCCACAAGTACGGATTATACCGATTTTTTGAGGTAGCCAAAAAAGCAGGATTTAAGCAGATAGAGCTGATAATTGACGATAATCTCGATACTCGCGACGCTACATATATTAAAAAACTCGAACGAAAGTTCGGCCTTAAAATTATTTCTGTCCACTCGGCAATGGAATTTGTTTACTCCTGGGGAGATTGGAAAAATCGACTCAAAAAGAGTATCGAGCTTGCCAAAGAGTTAAAGGCGAAATATTTAATTGTCCACAGCTGGGAATACTCCGACAGCGAGTTTGTTATGTGGCTGATAAAGAACCAAAGGAGTGTTTACAAAAGCGCTAAGCCCGTGAAGGTGGTTATAGAGAACGCCACCAAGCGAGATGATTTTACCTCGGGTAATTCAATCAATCCGAGCTATCACTTTGATGTGGTGGGACAATTTGATTCGATCAATTTCGATACTTCGCACTCGGCTACCGCCGAGATAGACATTTTGGAATATTTTGAAAAGATTAAAGACAAAGTGAATCATATTCATCTCTCTGATTCTGATTTCAGGCCCCATCCTAAAAAACCGAATAATATTGAAGATTGCCATTTGATTCCAGGAAGGGGCAAGCTTCCGCTAAAGAAATTTTTGAAAAAATTAAAGACCGAAAAATACTCTGGCCCTATCTCGATCGAACTTTGGTGCGAGCAGTACGCCAAAGACCCTGATAAAATCACCGAAGAACTGGTGATCAAAAACCTCAAAGTAGCCAAGAAGTTCGTAGAGACGAATTTCAAATAACGGGTTGACCTGCGGTTTTGTTTGTACTATACTGCACATTAGCACTCGCGGGAGGTTTGAAATCGTGGGAAAGACTCCGTGGCAGCAGAAGCCGATTTTGATTGCTGTGGTTGTAGTCATAGCCATACTCATAGCCGGCAACATCAGAAGTTGCTGGCCACTTCAGTGAAGGAAGGTTTGTGACATGGCGCGTCAGCTTTCGGAAAGGGAAAAGCGACGAAGGCGTGAAGCCAGAGCTGCTGCAGATTCTGGCAACGGATCATCGGCTGGAAGTGGTGGCTACGTGCCACCGCTCGAGCAGTTCGCTGCAAGCAAGCCCAAGTCAATGATTGTGCTTGTGACAATCATCATCATCTGCCTCGTCGTACTTACCCTCGTGATCTACCTCGCAGTTGCTGCCTCCAGCGCGAAGAGTGCCGTCGATGCGATCATCGACGGGCCGTCTGACTCGGCAGTCCCACCCCGCGAGTCCCCGCAGAGCTACTTCACTGCCCCGTCACCGACGGGGCAGTTCTTTTTTTTACTCCAAGTGCTATAGTGTAGCCAGATCGGACCGCACCCCAAGGAGGTGTTTGGCATGCGTACGTTGACAGTCGCCTTGTTCACTCTTTTCTGCCTAGCACCGCTTTGGGCGGAAGAGGAGATCCCGCTGTTTGAGGTTTACCTCGAGTACCTAAACCAAGGGGTCGTACGGGGGTCATTCACGAACCAGTTCTTCAGGTTCGAAATGGACCAAGACCTTGAAACAGAATTCACCGACTCAATCTTTTTCGGCTGGCTTGCTTACGGGCAGGACACTGATTCACCATATCAGCTCGCTATCAAGATCGAGCCACCGATGTGGGAATCGGAAGTCAGCCGAAATCTCGGCCACGATCCCATCAGGGGAGACAAGTATTACGGCGGATTTCAATATCTCACCGACTGGATCGACGTGAGATTATTTCCGCTCGCCATCTCTCCCCAGAAAGAGTCAAACCCAAGACCGCACCTAGAGCTTCGCCAATGGAGGGTAGCCCGTCTTCACAAGCGAATTGATCTGATCACCCGCGGAAGGGTCGATCTCGAGAGCTTTGACTTCGCCGCAGGCGCCGACCTCCGTCTCACCAACAACTTCAGCGGCAAAGTACTCTACGGCACCGAAGGTCTCCAGTGGTCGATTAGCTTCAAAACTGTCATCAACCGCTAATCGGTCACTTCTCGACGGCCCCCCAGGAGGGGGCCGTGTCTTTTTTAGAACTACTTCACATAAACCCAGAAACCTTTGCCGGCTGGTATCTTACTGGTAGTACCCAGAGAATTATTTGAGCAGTTAGCTGCTGTATCAACTGTTCCTAGAAGTTTAAAATAATTGCAGGATTCTGTTGCACGGTCGTTATCGATAATAAATATATTTTTGTCTAATTTGCCTGAAGCAATCCACTCGCTGGCAGTCTTGGCTTGATTATCTATCTGAAACTGAAGCTGAGATAAAGGTTTTTCATTAACCGACCAAAACATATTCCAGCCAGGAGTTACCTTGTATAGATTGACGACAGTGGGAGCACCAGGAATCGAGAGAGTTTTGGTGTCTTGTTTGTTATAGACATAGTAGCCGTAGAAGGCAGTGACGTCAAAAGAGTCAGGTCCAGGATGGAGAAGCCATTTGTTGTTTGCGCCATCAAATTTATAGAGATAAAGTCCTGCCGCTGAAAAAGTTTCTTTACTAATTGTTTTGGTATTGCCAAAGACAGAGAAACCCTTGGGGAAAGGGTGTCCATCCTCCTGGGTGACAGTAACAGAAGGAGTAGGGGTATTAGTAGTACTTATTTTTACAGAAACTGCATCGCTTTCTTCGCTGTAAGTACCGCTTGAGCTACTATAGTTTAGTGTTGCCTTTGTAGAAACCTTATTTGGATCAAAAATTGTATCAGCGCTAATACCAAAATATTTTAATCCACCGTATATCACAGCTCCGGCAATGACCACGAAGAGCAGGATACTGAATGCTAAATATGAAACTTTTTTTTGTTTTGTAATTACAGATTTCATCTACTTGACCTTGGCCTTATAAGTATAAAATAACGATTCCCCAGCTTTAACTTTTGGTACAGTCCATTGAACTTTGCCCGAGACAGCGTTTCCACTATTACTGGCTGAAACGAAATTTAACCTCTCGTCTATGGGAGCAGATAATTTCACGTCTGTTTTGTCGGTATTGGAATAATTGTGATACTCGAGCGTATAAGTAATAGTCTCTCCAGAAGAAGCACTGGTTCTGTCCGCCCTAATTTCCACAGAAGGCACATGATATTCTTGAAGCTGAACGGAGTCGGCTACATTCGCATCACCAGGAACTGCCTCGTCGTCGGTGATTTGAAGCTCGAGGTTGGATAAATTCACTGGTGCCTTGAAAATAAACTCCTCTTTAGTCCAAAGATTATTTTGGTAATTGCACGGTACTTTTTCTGCGCCAGAAACTTTATTGTAATTAGTAAAGTATTTTTGGCAATAATCAAACGGATAGATATATTGTGTTAATGTACCGTACGTAGCCACAATATTCAAAAATGTCATTTTTTCATATTGAGCGTCAATATCAGCTCCTGATGTTTTATTGACGAGCTTGGTTTTAACACCAGATTTTCCAAAATCTCCATTGATTTTTTTAGAATAAATTTCCAGTTTATACGACTTACCAGACACTAAATTGCTAACGGGCTGGCTGGCGATATTCGAAGATGAACCTCTTTGCATATACAATCTGCGACCATCGTAAGTTTTAACACCATTCGGTATTTCAGGCGCAGCAACTTGACTAAATTTCAAAAAATTATTGTTCTCATTGAGCAGGATTTTATTCTTGTCATAGACAGAATATTCAATCATTCCGCCTGTGCCCGCTTGGAGCTGCCAACTCGTGTCAGTTTCAAAGCTGGAATTAGAAATAAAATTATTATTTACACTTGTTCCATAAAGACGGTTATTTTTATCCTGATAGATATAGTGATCAAGAAGCTGCTTAAACACTGATTGTTCCTCGGGACCTCTGTTACAATGGAAAATCGCAATTCCATCAACTTCGCCGCTATTTATTTTTTGCTTATAAAAGTTAAGTTGATAGTCAAGAAGATGATAGTAATTAACGCTGCTGCTTAAGTCATAAGTCCAAAGAGTATCGGACTCGATCATACCGTTCGCACTCATTATTAAGTTGCGCTGATTAGAATTAAAATTGAACTTATTAAAAAATGCATTCCAAGCCGAGATAGCTTCATTCAAAAGTCTAGCATTCTCCTCCTGAGACAAACTGTCATCCAGATATAACTCCTTCATCCGATAATCGGTTGCTTTAAACAGATCAACGTAGACCTGGATTTTATCCCCTTCAATTATAGGATTGTTAGAAGTCCAAATATAAATAGAAACGTAGGGATATTTTTGCTTTACCTTATAGAACGCCTTGGCCATGGCTGAATATAAGTTGCCAAAGCCTTGTGCATCTGGTGCTGAATAAAGCTCATCATAATTCAAGCCATGCACCGAAGGAGTTCCGTCTGATTCTTTTTTGTCCAGATAGGTTGCACTTAGATAATCCACCATTTTGCTAGTACAACTCGAAACTTGATTAGCGGCAATATCCGTGCCAAGCACGCCAGATATTCCGCAAGCTCCAGCCAGTTCGGTACGACCGATGTGTTCAAGCAATAATTTACCTTTTTTGTGAAGGTCAGAGTTTGTAATCAATCCCACATCGGATAATAAATTACCCGTGCGCGTAACGATTGGATCATGGGGAACATGACCTAGAATATCTACACTATCAAGCAGGTTTTTCTGATCTATATTTCCGTTAATATATCCAGTTGTTGCATTCGCACTGCCCTGCGGATACCAAGCGCACATACTGGTCGGACGGTTCATCTTATGGCGACAAATAGCATCAGTAGTATTGGGCGCTTCGCAGGTGTCGTTTGTAAAATCAATCCCATCGTCACAGTCGGTATTTTTTTGACATAAAGAAACTGTATCCGCAGCTTGAACAACAGAATTTTTACTATTCGCGACCAATATAAAGACAAGCGCTAAAAGCGTAAATACTGTCAACACCGGGAACCATCTATAAACTCTCCTCAAGTTTTCCCTCCTTAAGTTACCATTATTCTAGCACGGCTTTTATCCTGCGTATACCAGAACTAGAGGACTCCTCCTTGGTAATGCAAAAATGCCCTAATTCTGAAGTATTTTGAACGTGCGGGCCGCCACAGATTTCGCGCGAGAATGGCTCGGCTGGATCGCCAACGGTAAATATCTTGACAGTATCGCCCCCAAAGGGGGCCCCTTCGGGGCCGTATTTATCCCAAAAAACACCCGTCGCTCCTGATTTTTTAGCCTCATCGATAGATAACTCCTGCATTACTACCGGGAGAGCCTCTTCAATTTTCAAATTAACTAAATCTTCAACTTTTTTAATTTGTTCGTCGGTTAATTTCTGCGAATAATTAAAATCAAACCTCAATCGCTCTTCGGTAATATTTGATCCTTTTTGTTCGATGTGCTCCCCTAGTTCATGACGGAGCGCCGCCAAAAGCAAGTGCGCGGTAGTATGAAGTCGCGTCGTTTCGATCTTGTTGTCCGCAAGTCCGCCTTTAAACATTCCGCTTGATGCGGTACGGGACTTTTGCTGGTGCTCAGCGAATAACTTTTCAAAATCCTCCCTAATTTCTCCTTGGTTTTCGATTTTTAAATTAAGATTTTTTGCTTCCTCGATCGCTACTTCATATGGAAGACCATAAGTCTGCATAAGATTAAAAAGCAAGTGTCCCCCAACCCTAGGAGCAACACTTAAAAGCTTCAAACCATCATCTAATGTTTTTCTGAATTTAGATTCTTCTTTATCCAATACTTTTAAGATGTCATCTCGAGCTATGTCGAGAGATCCCTCCACTTTGGTCGGGATGACGGAGGGGGAAGTCGGGATGACAGCTGCAATTTTTCCACAAAAATTCTCGTTAATTTTTAGATTTCTGGCTTTTACAACCGCCCTGCGAATTAATCTTCTTAAAATATACCCCTGACCTTTATTGGATGGTTCGACTCCGTCGGCAATCATAAATACGGCCGATTTAATATGATCTGCCACAATACGGAATGTCCGCACATCATTCCGTGTCTGTGTTCCTGTCATCCCGAACTCGTTTCGGGATCTAGATTCTGAACCAAGTTCAGAATGACAATGGGAAGAATATTTCTTCCCAGAAAGTTCTTCGAGTTTTTTAATAATCGGCTCAAACAAATCCGTCTGATAAACATCGCTTTTCTCTTGCATCACCGCCACAATTCTTTCAAAACCCATGCCTGTGTCAACGCCCTTGAACTCGGACGGTTCATATTTGTCGCCCTTCAAAACATATTCGTTGAAAACCAAATTCCAAACTTCGACATCATCTACATAGAACTCAATCGTCGGTCCGCCGGGCGAACCCTCTGTCCCCAGCGACCAAAAATTCTCACCAAATCCCTGCGGTCTTATTTCCTCAAGGCCCTCGATTTTCTTTAAAATATCAAGTGATTCAACGTCTTCACTAACCCCCTCTTCGCCTTCAAAATAAGTCGCAAAAATTCGCTTGGGGTCAATTTCTAATTCTTCGATCAAAAATTCCCACGCCCACTCGATCGCCTCCTGCTTGAAGTATGGAGTTTGCTTGCCTTCACTGACAGCTGACTGCTGATCGCTGACTGCTGTTTCGTACCCGAAAGAAAAGTTCCCGAGCATTTCAAAAAATGTCAGATGTGTTTCATCGCCTACCTCATCAATATCGCCGGTTCTTACGCATTTTTGACAAGTAGTAATTCGCGACGATGGCGCTTCGTCGGGGAACTTATAGAACCGTTTGAATTGTTGCATGCCCGCAGTTGTAAATAAAACCGTCGGGTCATTTTCGGGCAATAACGAAGAAGAAGGCAATCGTTTGTGCCCCTTTTCTTCAAAAAACTTGAGGAATTTTTCTCGAATCTCGTCAGATTTCATATTTTATTTTTTAGATCCCTTGACAGAGCACCAGATCCCGCATCCCGTTCGACTTCGCTCAGGGCCTGAGTGCAATCGAAGGCAAGTGCGGGATGACAGAATACTGTCAACTCGGGATGACCGTCCCACGGAAGATCCTTCGACTCGCTTAGGTTTTTGTTCCGCCCAAAAACCGCACGGTCACTTGACAAATCTTGCAAAGACATCTTTGATAAAACCTTTCCAGAAATCCTTTGTCTTATCTTCTGGCTTCTTAACGTCCAAACTCACAAGAACTGGGGGGAGCTTATTAGTCATCGGATCAGGCAATACAAATTCGCTTTTTGACGGAGTAAATCGGTCGGCATATATTGAAGCATAAACCTCTCGGGCAGCTAAAATTTTCGGTGAATAAAGACGCGTTTCGGTAACTAAAACCGACGTGTCGCGAGCGGCCAAGTAACGCTGCGCAGCGCCATCGCCACCGTTATAAGCAATAAGTGAGGTCGTCACATCACCATTATAGGTCCCAAGCAGCCCCGCCAGATGCGCCGCACCGATACAGATGTTGGATTCAGGATCAAAATAATCAGTAAATCTACCCTCAAAAACCCGATCGTTGACTCCTTGAGCCGTACGAGGCATTAGTTGCGTCAAACCCATTGCACCAGCACGAGAAACTGCCCTCGAGTTATATCCCGATTCTTTCAAGATAAGCGCAGCGAGTAAGGGCTTATCCAACCCAAACAAATCGGCGCATTTATTGATCTCATCGACATATTCGAGCGGGTAAATATCATCGGCGAAAATAGTCGGGAAAAACTGATACACAGCCACGCCAAATACGCCTATAACTAGCACAATCGACACAATTGATTGAATTTTCTTTCTCATTGATTAAATTCTATCCGGTTTGCAGGCGGAATGCAAACCTCATCCATATAAACCTGAATATATCGAATTGAATAAATCAACAAAAGAATGTAGAATGACCAACTACATACATTTTAGTAAAAAATACTGCATAAACTTAATCCTATTGTTCGACTTTATGGCGCTTCGGGAGTGGAGCCCGAAGCTATTTCTCAATGCCTTCTCGACTCTCCTTCGACAAACTCAGGATCGCTCGAAGAATAATGCGGAGTTAATTTTGGCAAACTGTGTATGTTGTTTTCGGACGCAACAAAAACCTAATCATTAATCATAAAAATGAAGCAAAGAACACAGTCTCAAAATTTACGCCTTAAAGGCGGGCTTAGAAAAATCAAGTCCGCATCTCGAAACGAGATTTATATTGTTTTAGATAACATCAAATCGATGGAGAATGTCGGGGCAATTTTCAGAACCGCTGATGCTATAAAAGCTAAAAAGATTTTTTTATGCGGAATTACCGCCACGCCCCCAAGGCGCAAGATTTTTAAGGTTTCGATAGGTGCAGTCGAGTGGGTCGATTGGGAGTATGTTTCAAAGGCAAATGTTAAAGTTAAAATGTTAAAAGAACAAGGGGTACAAATAATAGCGCTGGAGCAGACAGATAAATCAGTAGATTTTAGAAAAACAAAATACAAAAGGCCAATTGCAATCGTCCTCGGACACGAAAAAAACGGTGTTTCAAAAGAGGTGCTAGAGCTTTGCGATCAAACTGTCGAGATCCCGATGCTAGGTCGCTCCAATTCCCTAAACGTCGCCACCTCGGCAGGGATTATTTTGTATGCGGTTTGCGGGTGGAACGCAAACCTAGATGACAAAAAATAGCCGAAAAGAGCTATTTTTTGGTGCAGGATAATTAGGATAGTTCGAACCCCCTAGTAAAGAAGAGCTTACTACGAGGCACAGCACATTTTGGCCGAGATAACGAATAAAAACCACCCGCCCGAATTCTCGAACTTTTAAATTTTTTTTCGAGCCTGTCGAGAGACCAATTTTTCTTTAGCGACTCTATTCGCAAGAGAAATTTTATTGAGCGAGTTCTTTAGAGTTCTTTAAGCGAAGTAATAATTTGGTTAAATATTCCTTCATTGAATAGAGCTGTTTTTCCACCATAAGCAACGACTGTTGCCTTCGGAAGATGCGTTATGCGTACAGTGTAATTCTTCAAGAACAAAACGGCAGATTTTATGCTTTCGTCTGGATTTTCACCATTAAAGTAGTATAGCGTATTATTACCAAATTTCTTTGTCGTAAAACCAGGAGTGAAATTTTGACCCGTAAGTTTCTCCTTCAAATAAGCTTCATATTTTTCAGGAGACGATCCTGCGGTTTCAGGTGACTCTAGATCGAAGATTGCGTAAGATGTATAATCGCGACGATCATACGAATACAAAACAGCTTGAACAGGAGAAGAACCAAGAGGCTGATCTATAACAAGAGTATTCGGGTGACTAATTTGAAAAACTTCTGCATCTCGTTCAGGACTACTTGAAATAATTGAGGTTATTGTTTTAGACGATTCACTTCCAATAGTAGAAGATTTTTTACCAAATATATAGCCCCCGCCAAAGACAACTGCAACGAGAATCACAATCCCGACTACTACTCCGGTTGATATACCACCTTTACTCTTAACTTCTTCCACGATAACTCCTTTTATTCTATAACTTACTTATTTAATTCTACCCCCCGATAACGTGTCAATAGATTGTATAGATCGGCAGGGATTATTTTGTATGCGGTTTAAGATAAAACTGAATAGAGCTCAATCCTACTCGTATTTATTTAGAATCTTTTGCATGAGAACATCTTAACCAAAAAATAGCCGAATGGCTATTTTTTCCGAAGTCCTAACACAAATTTTGTTTACTTAATTGACAAAATTTTACATTTCTTCCATACTTCGAAGTGTTGAAGTATTGTAACAAAAATGCCAAAATCCAAACTACCACAAAGAGAAAAGAATGCACTTATCTTAAGATTGTGCCAAGCGCTCTGTCAGATCAGAAAAGAAGATGAAGCGGCAAAGTTTTTAACCGACATACTGTCCAAAACTGAAGCTGAAAGATTAGCCTTAAGGCTCAAAATTGCCGAATTATTAATCAACAACTTTGAATATGAAGAGATCAAAATGAAGCTTAAGGTCAGCGAAGGAACGATCGCCAGAGTTAGCGAGTGGCTAAAAATATCAGGAGAGGGTTACAGACTAATCCTAGAGAGAACCAAATCTGTGCCCGAAATTGATATTCGTCCCAAGCAATGGTCAGAGATAAAGAGGAAATTTCCGCAATATTATTGGCCGGAAATTCTTCTGGAAGAAATCATTTCCACCGCCGGCAAAAGACATAAGAGGAAACTAGAAAAAACGATAGCCCAACTCGATAAAAAAAGCAGCCTTTACAGACGTTTATCCTCACTACTTTCGAGATAAATCATTAATTATTTTTAAACAAAACTTCCACGCTTCGAAGCGTGGAAGTTTTGTAAAAGTAGAGATTTTGTAAAATTTGTTTAAATACAATCTAGTAAACTAACGATCTAACAAAACATGGTGGCGCGGGTGGGACTCGAACCCACACGGTCTATACGACCAACAGATTTTAAGTCTGCCTCGGCTACCGATTACGACACCGCGCCATATTGCTATTCTAACTTCTTCTAACTATCTTTCAATGAATTTTTAGTTATTTATAATACGCGTATACCATTCCGCCCGCCTGCAGAAGCTATCGCTTCAGCGACTGCCTGCCCGAAGCTGCTACAACGCTGCAGGCGGGCGGGCAGGCCATTCGGGCATTCTAGATTCCGGATCACCTGCCCGAATGAATTGTTCAGGCGGGAGTCCGGAATGACACGGGTAGGATGTCTTCCTCTATCGTAAACCCTGCTGCTTTGCGATGGCCTCCGCCGCCAAAAAGACGGGCAAAGGCAGAAACATCGACATTATCGTTTTCGGTGCGCAAACTGGCTTTGATTTTACCATCAGGAGTCTCGATTAACAAGAGTGCCAGCTTGCTTTCAGATACAGAATTTATCAAATTAACTAGCCCCGAAGCCTCATCTGTATGCGCCCCCGCCTCGACCAAATCCTTATTTTTCAAAACCGCGTAAACAACTCCGTTTGATTTAACCTTCATCTTTTTTAGGGCAATTCCCCAAAGTTTTAAACTGGAAGTTTTTTTGTTTGCTGAAATATTTTTAACGATTTGACTCATCCTGCCGCCGAGGCGAACACAATCGGAAACAACTTCCAGCGTTCGCTTAGTGACATTGGAGTGATGAAAACCGCCGGTGTCGTAGTAAATTCCAGCCAAAACATAAGTTGCAAGTTTGGAGTCGATTTTGGCGCCGAATTCCTTCAAGAGTTCGTAAATGATTTGTGAGGTCGCTGCCGCTTCCGGATCGACCAAATTAAAAGCTGCGATCTTGTGCAAATTATTTCTAAAGTGATGATCGATGTTTATAAGCGGTTTGGTTTTTGAAATCTGCTCGAGCCTCGCGGGAAAACCGGTCCGAAGCGCATCGCCGCAATCAACCGCAATTATCAAATCGTAATCTCCGAGGAGAAAATCTTTCTTGATATCTTCTTCGCTTAGTAAAAATTCAAAGACCTCGGGAATCCCGTCGTTAACCGCCAAATCCACTTTTTTGCCGATTCTGCGCAAGTATGTCCCGAGCGCCAAAGCAGAAGAGATCGTATCCCCATCGGGGGATTGATGAAGTAAAACAAGAATGTTTTGCGCCTTGTCAAAAAAAGAGTGTAGCGCTTTAGCTTCCGCCATTTTCTGTCTCGATAAAGTATGAGTTTTCCGCCCCTTCCAAATCTTTTTTCGTAAGCTTTAAACTCTCCTTTGGTTCGAGATCTACGCCAGCCGATTTTATCTTAGCTTGCGAGCTCGTTGAGCCGATATAAATCGCCACACTGGGCTCAATCTGACTGACCTGTTCGATAGCCGCATCGACATTTTCATCGACTCTAGCAAACAGAAGCGAGACGCTCGACAGTTTTTCGATCGTTTCTTTGTCAATTTTTTCTTTGAAATTCACGATGGCAAAATTAATATCGTCACCTTGGCAAATGTAAACATTGTCATCGACTCCCTCGAGCGAAACTTCGCCGATTTCATATTCTCCGGCACCCTCGAGCGAAACATCATTGATCGTAATTTTGCCGTCGATTACGATTAGAGCCGATTTGGTTTTTATTTCCAAATAGTTTTGTTTGTTTTTTGAAATTTGCATAGTTTGATTGTTAGTTGATTTACGACTTATGTAGAATTATTGTTCGAGGTTGTCGAGAACCTTTGTAGCTTCTCCACGCGCTTTGCTTGGTCGAAGAATAAAGATATTTTACGCAAGTCGTGTTAATTCATAAAAATAAGATGAACGTCAGATTATTACTTTAGCATAGATAGGGGTTTTATTCAAGAAAAAGAAAAGCGCCGTCCTCCCGCAGGTAGCGGAGGGACGGCGCCGAAATGCTGATCTAGCTTAGATCTTGGTGTTTTTGACAAACACCCTATTGTGCGTTGAGATATCCGCGCAAATCCACCCACCGTTCGGCCATGACCGCAGGACGGGACAGGGAAACGTCCAGGCGGGCCGCGTTAGGCCCACCTCCCTTAGGAAAGTACCAATCTAGACTGAGATCATACAACTCGCCATAGTCTACGGTCCATTCCCCATATTTCGGAAGGCTGATTTTCAGAGAAGGCGTCAACCTTGCGGTACACGAGAGGACATAGTTCTGTCTGTCCTCCGCCGACCTATAATACAAGCCCAAATTACTCGACACAAATTCGAAGCTGTATCTCCTCCCGTCATTGCCGGTCAATGTTCCAGAGCCCGAACACGAAGCTTTTTCCAGGCCGGGACTCTGAACTATTTTGGCATAGTCTGAGGTAACGATCGTAATTTCCAGTTTTCCCCAAGGCTTACACACTTGGTCTTGCGCGTCTACAGGCGCATGGAACTTGACGTGGTTGATTGGACCAGACCATCGACCCGTACCCGAGGTACCTCCTGTCGACGCAGGCCGTTGTGTGGTCGTCAGCTTAGTCGCAGGAGTTTGTGTTGGTTGGGTCGGCTGGGTTGCAGGCGTTTGCACCTCCACGGCAGGAGGGATGGATATGCTCGTTGGTCCCTTGGGCTGCTCGGCAACTTGGGGACTTGCGGAAGCCTCGATGCAAATCGCCGAAGTGGTAAACCACGGAGAAGAGATGATCAACTTGCCGGGGTGGGACGCATCTCGGCGCAGATCGCTCATCTTCACCGAAGCAGTTCTTGTACCATCAGGATCATCATGCCACCGAATAAAGCGCTTCGTTACTTCTTTCGTTACATCATCAACGAAACAGAAGTCGAGTGCCTGGCTCTCGGCGGGTATTCCGCGAGTCGAGATCACAAACTCGCTTCCGATAGCCGGCTTGTACTTCATGCCCGGCATGGCGGTGATTGCTACGATCCGAGCCTCATCGTAGGCCGCATAGCAGCGCCCGTCGCGGATCAGTGTTGCGATCAGCATCGGGTTTTGCGTGCGACCGAAGAGATAGACCCAACGCTTACTGGGTATGTACGCTAGACGGTTCTCGTAGGCAGTCGCGTTCAGAAACGTTTGTGCGATCGCCTTGGCCTTGCCGGCTGTCCCCGAATATTCCTTCGTGTTGGCCAGAAATCCCTCGATGGTACCGGCATCGCCCTCGTCAAGGTGAAAATCCACTCCCGAGGTAGCGATGGCTGGCCGACTGGTGGTCTTTTGAACCTCGAGTAAGCGATCGCGCGTATTATCGTGATCACTCCAGCGCTCGTTCATGAACTCGACTCCGACTGCGCTCTGGCACTCGCTGAAGTCGTAGACGAACGGGTAGCTGGGGTTGAACGGGTGGGCCTGAATCATAAACCCGCCCGTCTCCTGCATGATACGGTCGATGGCGCGAATCGCGGTCGGATACCCGATCGTATTGATCTGCTGACCGATCTTGATGATTTCCTGGCAGAGCCGGTCGAGACCTTCTATCCAACAAGGCACAGCCAGAAAATGCGAAGGATCGGTACCAACTTCGAATCCAGGAACAACCGGCAAGATGTCGCAGGCGTCATCGACATCGCGCAGATAGTCGACCGCGGTGAGTGCTGCTTTCTTGAACTTGATGCGGTATACACCAAGCCACCTAGTGTACTTATCAAGGTACGTCTCTGATTCGGGCAAAACATGAGCATGTGGCGTCATTACCACTGCCTCTGCCCCAAGATCCTTGAAATGCTGAATCACTTCTCGCATCGTGCGAAAGCCGTCATCACCATCGTAATGAGCGTGCATCACGATGCGCATCTGGCCGTCTGGAACAGGTGGCTCGGCAACTACCCACGAACAGACCAGTACAGCCACAACTGCTATCAACGTTTTCACGCGACCATCTCCTTTGTGAAATCCACTTAGTGGATTTCTAGATTGTCAAAAAACGATCGCCCTCATCCCCCGCTAAAACGGGTATAAAGGCAGAGCTTTGAAGTATTTCAAAGCTCTGCCTTCAAAACATCAAATTCTAACTCTTTTCTCCCTAAAAGTCAATGGATGTTCTCGACTTGCCTGCCGCCTGCCTGCCAACAGGCAGGGTATGCAGGCTGCGCTCGAACAATAAACACTCATTCTTCGACCTCGTGCGCTTGTCTTTATTCTTCGACTTTATGGAGAAGTTCCCCGTATTCTCGACTCGCGAAGTTTATACTGAGCTTGTCGAATGTGCTCGCTCGAACAGTATTACTTTTTTTCAACCCTGTAAAGGAACTCCATGGATTATCGACAAACTCGAATAATATTTCCCTAATCCACCAGTCTTAAACCGATTCTACGCGTCCTTCGACACTTCATTAGGTTTTCGCTCCACTCGAAAACCGGTTCAGGACTTATTAAGGAGCCTCAATCCGATCCTCCTAGCTTCGGGTTTGAGTTCAATTACTTCGAATTCTTTCTTCTCACCAGGCTTTAGATCTTTGACTTTCTTGGGATCGCCTCCGGTTGCTCCGATGTGAACGAGTCCTTCAAGTCCTTCAGGCAGTTTAACAAACGCGCCGTAGGCAGTAACCTTGCCGACTTCGCCCTTGACCTTTTGGCCAACCTTGAGCTTTTTCATATGCTCTATCCACGGATCGTCGGACAATCTCTTGATCGAAAGCGAAACTTTGCCATTTTCAATTTTGACAACCTTGGCTTTGACTTTCTGACCAACCTTGAATGCTTTGTTCAGGTCAGACACATGATCCCAAGAAACTTCAGAAATGTGAATCAGCCCTTCGATAGACCTTAGGTTAATAAAAAGCCCAAAAGGAGCAATACCGGAGATCACGCCTTCGACAACTTCGCCGACTTCAAACAAACTTTCAACGCCGCCAAGCGCGTCAGAGACCGCTTCTTTTTCCGAAAAAATCAGCTTTTCTTCGGCTTTATCAACCGCAATAATTTTAACTGAAACCGCTTCGCCGACTAATCTTTTTAATTTATACAAGATTTGACCTGAATCGCCGCCTTCAACTCTCGGATAGTGATCGACCGAAAGCTGGGAAACCGGCAAAAATCCGGTTAATCCGCCCGCATCGACCATGAGTCCGCCTCTGTTGGCACTGGCAACGCGAACGTTCAAGGTAGATTGCTTTTCCATTTTTTCGCGCAGTGTATCCCAAAGCTTGTCGCGATCGGCGCGACGAAGTGATAAAACGATCATCCCGTCTTTTCCCTCCATCGACATTACCGAACCGACTACTTTATCGCCCGCGGCCAATTCTTTAGTATCAAAAGAAAATTCTTTTTCGGGTACAAATCCACAGGTTAGACCAAGCACATCGCACAAAACCCTGTGTGATCCATTTTGTAAAACCGTGCATTCTACCGAATCCCCTACGCCAAAAGGTACCAGCTTGTCGCCGACTTCCACTGCCAGCTCTTCCATTGTCAGCGATTTTTTAGTTTCTACTTCTTTAGTTTTTACCATTTCTTAAATATTTCTCCTCTTTCTTTTTTTTGTTGTATTCAAGATATAATCTCGATACAACAGCTAAGCGATAGTATAACAGATAAACGAGCCAAATCAACCATGAAACCGCTAAAATAATAAATATAATCCTCTGGCTCATCACTTGAAGACCGCCTTGCCTGATAAAAATATATAAAATTATCAGGATTGGTAGATAGAAAAACGCATCTGCCAAACGGCGATAAAAGTCCTTTTGAAACTTAACTTTCTTCTTGGAAGCGGCGTAGTATAAAAGTAATGAGGCCATAATAAGCGCGCCAAAAAAGATAAAAAACAAAAAGCCGTATTTCACCGGCTCGGCCGCGGGAGTAAACAAATGCTGATAAGTAAAAAATTCTGCTGTGTTGATCATTTTTAATTACTCCAAGTGTCCGGGTGATCATTAGTTGATAAGGTGGTGCTGGAGGTTGGAATCGGACCAACTACACCCGGTTTTTCAGACCGGTGCTCTACCAATGAGCTACTCCAGCATTTAAAAATATTCTACTATGCTTCTTGGCGGGCGACAAGACCTGCCAGCAGGCAGGGATTCGAATTTGTGGCATTTTCGGTTTGCCCCGTTTAATTGGCTGGTAACCGCTGCAGTTTGGCGGGGTGGAACCGCCAAATTCCCATCAAGACAATATTATCCTCGAACCTGCGTTTGGTGCGTCCAAGAGGGCTCGAACCTCTGACCTTCTGGATGTAAACCAGACGCTCTACCAACTGAGCTATGGACGCAT
>JBDRAU010000070.1:0-3403 GCA_043823315.1 bacterium | reverse complement strand
GTTAAGCCGGATACGGAGAATGATTTTTCGACGCCACAGAGGTTTTTTTGGGATCAATTCACTTATCCTAAAAAAGCACGCAATGAGCGAGTTGATCTGCTGCATCAGCCTTGTTTCTCGGCTCCGCTTAGTTTTAAAAATCCGATAGTAGTAACTATTCATGACATTATCAGCATCTTGTTTCCTGAAACAATCCCGTTTGCCTCCAGGATGTTTTACTCTAAATGGATGCCTTTTTCGTATCGGAAAGCCAAAAAAATTATTACGATCTCTAATTCGACCAAACGGGATATTATTAGAGTGCTTGGAATAGCGGAAGATAAAATTACTGTTATACCGCTGGGGTATGATAAAAAAATCGAAAAGAAATTAGATAAATCCGAGATTGAGAATGTCAGAAAAAATAATAAGTTACCTGAGAATTATTTGCTTCACATTGGAACACTTGAGCCGAGAAAAAATTTAGATTTTTTGATCGAAGTCTTTTCCGAGGTTATAAAGAAAGATAAAAGCGATTTGCATTTAGTAATTACCGGCAAAAAGGGTTGGTATTATGAGGGGCTTTTTGAAAAAGTTAAACAGCTTTCACTCGAGGAAAAAGTAATTTTTACTGGCTATGTTGACGAGCAAGACAAGGCAGCCATCTATCAGGGTGCCAGGGTTTTTACTTTTCCGTCAATTTACGAGGGTTTTGGTTTGCCCCCGCTTGAGGCGATGGCTGCCGGAGTGCCAGTGATTTCCTCTAACACATCATCGATGCCCGAGGTAATAGGCAAGGCAGGTATTTTACTTTCTCCGCATGACAAATTTGGATGGGTTAAGGCGATAAGAGAAGTAAGTGGTAGCGAGAAGTTAAGGAAAGAGATGATTGCCAAAAATCTCGAACAAGTAAAGCATTTTTCGTGGGATAAAACTGCCGAGAAGACGATAGAAGTATACAGAGAGGCAATAAAAATAAAATGAAGAAAATACGAGCAGTTTTTATTTCTGAGTCGATAAGGCGCGATTCTCATGCGCCGCTTCGATTTTTTAAAGATGTCGAGACGATTCACCTTTACTTGAACGCACCCTATGGAGATATGGGCAAGGAAGATTTTGCCGGAAGCCGGCAGGTTGAAATTAGCAATTTGCTTTCTGAAATTATCGCGCTTAAACCCGATGTGATCCAAGGAGCTGAGCCCTTTGGCTCCAAGCTCTCATTGAAACTCGCCTACATTAGTTACAGGGCAGCTAGAAAAACCGGAGCGAAACTAGTTGTGCCGATTTTAGAAAACAGACCGATTGAGGAGAGGTTCAATACCATTCAAAAAATCATTCTCACGTTTTTCTGCAGGACTTATTTTAATTTTGCCTCTGCTATCGTTGTTTTAAATAGGGGAGCAGAAGTTAATGTGAAGCGTTTTGCCCCTGGAGCCAAAATCAAAAGAGGAATTGTTTGGGGGGTTTGGGGAGTAGATACTCGGCTTTTTAAGAAAGTGTGCGACAAAAAACCTAATACAATTATTTATGTTGGCCGGTGGATCGAAGACAAGGGCTTAAAGTATATGCTCGAGGGTTTTAAAAAAGCTCAAGAAAAAATGCCACACCTTCTCTTGCGTCTTGCTGGACAAGGTGACTTTGAAGAATATATGAGAGATTACTGTGAGGTAAACGGTTTAGAAAAAAATGTTGAGTTTATCGGTATGGTTAAAAACACCGAGCTTCCTAAATATTTATCTGAAGCCGAACTTTCTATTTATCCTTCCATAACTCAAAGGCGGTGGGAGGAACAAGTAGGAACGGTTAATTTTCAGTCGATGGCTTGCGAAACCCCGGCGTTAACTACTAAAAGCGGTGCGATTCCGGAATATCTTCAGGACTCTGAGGGGGCGATTTTAGTTCCGGAAAGAGATTCAGAGGCGATTTGTCGTGGTATCATGGGTTATTTTTCATCGAAGGAAAAAACTAAATTACAAAAAAGGGCGCGAGAGTTTATAATGCGCTATGATATTAAGGGAGAAATTGAAAAAGCGGAAAATCTGTTTTTTGAGATATTAAATTCGGAGCACAGGTTTTAACCTGTCAGCACACTAAAGTGTGGTCTGCACCGTATGGAGCACAGGTTTTAACCTGTCAGCACACTAAAGTGTGGTCTGCTCCGTATGGAGCACAGATTTTAATCTGTTAGCACACTGAAGTGTGGTCTGCGTAATTAAAATCAAATCTAAATGACCAATTTAAAAAGTAATATAATCATCCTCGCTTCGGCAACAACTTTTGCCCTCATTATTGGGTTTTTACTTACGCATTTTGTTAAAGTTGGAATTCCTGCATCGGTTGGGATTGGTCTTCTAATATTTGCCTTACCACTCATTTTTCAAAAACCAGAGTTAGGACTTGCAATGGTGGCATTTTTTCTGCCTTTCGAAAGAATTCCATCAATTGAAATAAGCGGGGTCAGCATAAAGATCGACCATATTTTAATAGTTTTTGTATTTATTATTTTTCTTGTTAAAAATCTGATTGCAAAAAAAATGATTATTCCCAAAGATCCGGTAAGGTACTTGGTTGTTTTGTTTATCGTTTCCTTGACTTTTTCGCTCTCTGTGGCAATCAATCTCGAGCGGTCGCTTCAGGTTTTGGTTTTTATGTTTTTGATGTTTGTTGTCTATTTGGCCACGACTTTTATTGTTTCAAGCAAAAAAGCGCTTACTTACGCTCTTTATGGACTTATCCTAGGGGCGATATTTCAAGGTGCGCTTGGGCTTTTTCAATTTGCCGGTGATGCTGTCGGATTATCCGGGGCAATTACGCTTCTCAAGGAGGGGTACGACAAATCTACGTTTGGTTTTGCGAGGGTGCAGGGAACAGCTATCGAACCGCTTTATTTTGCCAATTATATTCTGATTCCGTTTTTCTTATCGGTTGTTTTGCTTGTCAGGGGACAGAGCGGAAAACTGATGAACAAGGTTGTTTTTTACGTGTTAGCTGGAGTACTCATGGTCAATTTCATTCTGGCAATTTCACGCGGAGCTTATATCGCTATGGCGGCAACCATTTTGGTTATGATTATTAGCCAATATAAATTGATTTTGCGTACTAAGGCAATTTTAACTACGCTGGTGATCGTCCTTCTGGTTTCGGTCGGATCTTACTTAGCACTTGTAAAAAGCGAGCCAAGGGCGATTGACGAATTTGTGGGGCATTTGATGGTCAATGATGCGACCGAGGGGGAGTCGGTTGTTTCGCGAGTTAACGCGAGCCAAGAAGCATATGAGATATTTTTGGATCACCCGGCTTTTGGTGCCGGGCTTGGTAATTATGGTCCAATTGTACAAAATGACCCTCACCGCGTGCCTGATAGCGGTTGGTTTATTGTCAACAATGAATATATGGAACTTCTGGCCGAAAATGGCGCGGTGGG
>JBDRAU010000069.1:0-6513 GCA_043823315.1 bacterium | reverse complement strand
CATTCTGAGCAACGTGAAGAATCCCCCATGAATATGGGTTCTGGCATTCGCCAGAGATCCTTCGTAAAAACTCAGGATGACACTAAGAAAACCTTTTTCAACGGTCCCAGAATAGCACTTCCAGGGTTAAAAATACTAACTCTCGCTATTTTCGTGAGCTTGTTTTTTGCTCCAGTAGCCCAAGCAGCGCCATATTTTAATACTCAACAAGGCAATGATACTTTTAAAAACTGGACAGAATCTTCAGGTCTTCCTACCACAAGTGCTTCATTGACCAATCCTTCTCAGTTCTGCAATGACTTGTTTAAATTTGAAGATAGCGCAAATAGCCCGAACCTTTTCAAAAACACTTTTTGCGATCTGGCCGCGATTGTGGCAGTTGCGGTCGGCGATTTTGCCACTAACGTTACCTGCACTATCCAACAGGTTGCAATGTCAAATTATGACAATAATATTAAGTTTGAACTGCCAAGCACGAGTTCAACAACAGGCGGTGGAGGTTCAGCTAGTCTCTGCAAAGCAACCAATTCTATAAATTCAGAAGATGTTTTTGGCGCAGGTACGGCCACTGATTCTGGCGGTTCCGGACTTTATAGCTCAACCGGCCTTTCTCAGCTCACCAACGACCTTCAGCTAAACGGTAGTTCCTGGATCTCGGGTAGCTATAAAATGGTCAGAAACATCGCTGCGCTGGCGGCAGTAGTTCTGCTCTTTTTCTTCGCCTTTGCCAATATTTTTCACCTCAACGTCAACACCTATGCAATCAAAAAACTCATTCCAAACCTGATTGTTGCAGTCATCGGCGGATATCTTTCAATTTTCGTTATCTTCTTTATTTCTCGCGGAATCGATTTCCTCTATCGCCTCTCTATCTTTTCCCCCTACCATACCCTTCACCCGTTTTATAACATTATGAACGGACCTTTTGAGAATTTACCATTCAACACAGCCGGTCAGGGTTTCGCCTCAATGCAATTAATTTACGACCTTGGGGGCAAAATACTTGGTGCAGCACCTGAGACTCCTACAATTTTAGGCGGAATCATCGGTATAATTTTTCTCATCATTCCTGCCGTAACAGTTTTTGCTTTTGAATACATTTTAGCACTCAGGCCGGTCGCAGTTGGGATTTTAACTATAATATCCCCGCTCGCTTTTGCCACCTACATCCTGCCCCAAACTCAAAACATCTTCAAAAAGTGGTGGACGATCCTTCTAATCGTTCTTCTATATGCACCGATTGTCAACTTTATTTTCTTTCTTATGGGAACTATCCCAATACCAAACTCCAGCTTGATTTTAATGTTAAGCATCCTTCTTAAAACTGCTGTGATCGTTTTCCTAATCCGCCTGCCTTTTACCATCGAAACCGACATCAAGAAAATTTCCCTCGCCCTTTCTAAATCCTCCTTTGCCGGTAATTTGGGACTTACCAAACCTCTAAACGCCGAAATAAAAGTAAAAGAACAAAACAAAGTCGGGGTTACAACCGACAAAGCGCTCGAGAGCAAAGCGGCCAAATCGCTGATCGCTCCAGTTAACAAAAGCTACTCGCGCAATATCACTGCTGAAAAACGTCAGGCGCGCCAGAGAGGTTTTAGTTACTCACAACTTATCTCGAGGGAATCTTCAACGATCGAGAAAAACGTCGACGAGATCGGCGCCAACGCTCATAAAACCAACCAAAGCCGACCCTCAAATCTGCTCGCCAACTCGATTTCCGACCTCAAGACACCAACCATCAAGGAGATCATCGCTTCGAGCAATCCGACGATTTTTCGCAACAGATCAATCGTTTCCCAGTTAAAACAAAAAGACGGCCAGCTTCTTGACGATCAGGGCGCCGCAATCCGTGCCGACGCCTCGCGAAAAATCGTCCGTCTCGCCCAAGTTGTCGAATCAGGCAAGGTTAAAAATCCTGAAGCTATCAAAGCCCTTTCGCAAAAAGGAATGTTGAATGTCCTGCCGATCGAGGTTTTGAAAACCGCTCTACAGCAAAGTGTTATCGGCCAAGAGGACCTCAATGCCAACTTCAAAGATCCCAAGGCCGCCTACGAGCACATCGCCAATTACAAACGTGGTAATCTCTTCAACAATGCCCAAATCAATTCCGCCATCGAGCAGGATTATCGCGATGCCTCCAAGGGCTTCACTGATCTCAAAACCGCTCTCGAGTCAAATCTGGCTCTACCCTCTCCCCAAAGAACATCTGCCCCCAGTAGGGCAATTGAACAGCTACGCACCCAAAACCAGACATTTTTTGACAAAAATGCGCCTTATTATATTCAGCGCCTCAAGGAATCCAATAACCTTTCCAAAACCACCATCGCTCAAACGCTAACTTCTGCAGGAGTCAACACCCAAACCGCCTCGGCAATTTCGCAAAACGGCAAGATTGATTTTGAGCAAATCAAAAAATATCTTCCCCAAACGGCCTCGCCGGAAATTGTCACTACCATCAAGGAAAACGTCGATAAACGCGATGCATCTTCCGGTGCGATCAGCCAAATCGCCAAGGCCTTCAAGGAAGACAAGGCTACTTTGAGCCGAACCGTCGCCGAGAAGGTTTCCGAATCGTTCAGAACCGGCACCAGTAAAAGCTTTGATGATGTCAAAAGCACGCTTTCTGAGGCCGTCAAAAACCTCGGGACTGGCGCATCGCCAGAAAAATCGCGCTCGGCTTTGTCTCAAGTTAACACTTTTGCTCCTGGAACGGCCATCGCTTCGGCCGCAGAACCGACCTCCCAAGAGATGGAAAAAGCCAAGGACAAAGGCGAGGAAGTCATCAATACAATCAATGAAATGCGCGCCGCTGGAGTTGATGAAAAGACCGTTACCGACAATCCCGAAGAGGCGGTTAAAAGCGTGGAAGAGCAAGTCGATAAACAGATCACCGACGTTATTTCGGGTGAAACGAAGGATGGCAAAAGTTTCGACCAGCAATTGACCGACATCGCCTCCTCGACACCGATAAAATAAGGTTAGGGTTAGGATGCCAGTATGGTCGAAAGGTTAAGCTATAGTTTTGAGGCCTTCATACCTCACCCTAACCATATGACCAAACTGGCCGCCCAACCTTAAACCTAAACTTATTAAAAATTATGCCTCAAGCCGCCGAAGTATTAGAACAGGAACCTCAAGAAGCCGAATCGGCCATCGCCGAAGCGGTCGATGAGGCAATCGAAGCTCCTCCAGAACAACCCCCCGAGGAACCAACTCCGGATGCGAGTCGAATCGAACAATTTAATCAAGTCGCAGCCGAAATTGAGGCGAGAAGAAATAATCTCGAATCGGCTGTTTCTGAACCTCATCAGCTCGCCGAAGCACTAAGTAATATTGGCATTATCAATGTCGACCTGTTAAAGCATTATCTAGAAGCAAAAAAAGGCGTCTTTTCTCTCGAGTCGCCGGAGCAGGTCGCAGAAATGGCCGAACAACTAATGAAACTAGAAAACGAGATTATCGCTCCCATGATAGATGGAGCTCGCAAGTCAGGCAAATCCGAAGAACAAATCGGTAATCTAACCATTGGCGCAAGAGAAGCTTTTTATGGGATGGTTCTAAACGGTACTTTAACGGTCGAAAGAATAAGAGAGGTTTTCGACGGCCAGATATTATTCTCCCAAAAGCCCGGTGCAGAATTTAAAAGCGAACATCACAACAAGGATGAGATCGGCGCTTACCTATGCTGGAACGGCCAAAAATTTGACATTCACCTCTACGACGCCCTATTTGCTTCATCCACCCGCGACATCGGCTTCCTGTTTCGCCACGAATTCTCCCACGCCGCCGCTCCTTCAATCTGGGGAATGAAATACTTTGATTTTATTGAAGCGGCTAAAAACCCCAACACCAACACGGCTAAATTTGCCGATACGCCAGAGCTGCAGCAAGTTCTTTTCCTTGTCGCCAATCCCCGTCTTGCCAAGCCATTTTTTCGAGAATATATCAGCGGTATTTTGTCCGAACTTGAAACCGCCACTGATCCACAAAAGATCGCCGAACTTCGCCAGAGTGCCGCCAAAGAAATAGTTGCCGACCTAACCGCTCACTTTCTCGAGGGAAGTCAGTCAGCGGATGTGTTCTGCGATCTTCGCATGAGATATTTAGACCAAAACCCCCAGAAACTCTTGGAGACTGTTCTAGAGCTTGAAGGAGTCGCCTCAAGCGATGAGCTTTTAAAAAAATACTTCAAGCCAGGCGAACCTGTCACGCCAAACGCAATCTTTGACAAACTCTCAACAAGCATTCCCCTTACACCATTAATCGGAACAAGCAAAGTTTGGCAGGAGAGATTAACTAAATTATTTGAAGACCGCGGGGCAAATCTCTCAAGGCCCAAAGACGAATTCGATGAAGATCTCGATCTCGGATGGTGCGATGAGGAAGAACTCGTCTCTGCAATACCGCCAACATCTTCTGCACAACAAACCAGCGCCTCGCAGGGAGCTCAAACCGGCGGGGGCGGAGCAATGCAAACCTTTCTCGACCTGTGGGGCATTATCACCGGCGGCGCCTCCCAAAAACAGTAATAAATTTCATCCTCTTGTGCTAAAATAAGATAAGCATAAAGAAGGAGAGGGTTTTGCAAAAATATTTTCCGGCATATGCGGCCATTTTGGGTGTTTTGGCACTTCTTTTATTTCTGTCCCCTCAAATCGCCAAGCTCATTTCGGCCGACACGCCAGTTCAGGAACAGGAAATTCTAAGAAATAACGACTTTAAAGCGGAAACGCTAAATCGCAACATTTGGCGCAGCAAAACTGCAGACAAGACAAGCAAAATAAAAATCGAAGAATCTAATTTACTGATAGAAAATAGCTCGAAGGAAAACAATTACACCCTGCTAAGCCAAAAAATTAGGCTTGATTTTAACAAAATCTACCACCTCAAGATTTCCTATAAAACACCGCAAATCGGAACAAATTCAAAAATTTACACTGGTATTCTAAAAACTGGGATCGAAAACTACAACGCCAATGGTTTTGAACTTGTAAGTACCGACGAATATATGACCTTCGAGAGGTATTTTCGCCTCGACCAAACTGCCCAAGATCCTTATTTTTTCATTTTCCTCTCCGAGCAAGGACAGCTCTACATCGAGAATGTTTCACTAACCCTTTCTGACGAAATGCCCGATGTTCAAACACAGGCGCTGGAATCTCTCGCTTTGCCTTATTTAGTTTCAAAAAGCGCTCCTCCCGCTCCCCCAGCACCAGCCATAAGCGTCGCTTCTTCGCCAACTGTCACTCCCGCATCTTCCAAAGGCGCCACCGTCCAAAAGTCCGCCACGGCTCAAAAGCCAGGTGCACCCAAGGCCATATTAGCCGAAGTTAAAGGCGGCGCGATCTCAATTTACCCCGGTTGGAGCGTGGTTGGTTTTGACCAAAATACTTCTTTTGACGCGTTTACAAGCAACGAACTTGTCGCCTACCAGCATTTAGGAGGAGCTTGGCAAAACAGCCAAAAAGACGAACCGATTTTTGCCTCGAAGACTAGCGCCCTAGTTTATTCTAGAAAACCCGAAATGGAAAAAGTTAATTTAGTTAAAACAGATTCACCCAGTAGTTCTTCCCCTTCCTTGGGATGGAATATGCTCTACAACGGCGAAAACACTGATATTTCAGATGACTCTGTTTTTTCCTTTTCAGACGGAAAGATCCAAGCTAAAGAATATAAGATCAAAGAATTAGTGCAAAATAAAAACGCATCAAGTGAGGTTTATCTGATCGAGGGCTCTTCTACGGGAGTAATTTATAAAAAAATAAACTTCCTCGAGGAAGCTATACCTGCCAAAACCGCCTTTTGGTTCTACGTTTATTTACTGCCCTGACCTTTTTTGTCCTGTTGAACTGCCGCCATGGCAAAGAGGATAAACGAAATTACTACCAAAATAACGCCGGCAAAAAGAACTATTTCAAATTTTGTAACGGCGTTTGGATCAATCGCTGCAACATCGGCGTTAACCGAAGGATCAGAATTTAAACCCATAAAAAACAGGGCAAACCCCGCCACCAGCGACACACCACCATAAATAAGTTTCTGTTTCATAAGTATATTGTAGCAGAAATCATTTTCTATTTTCTACCCGCCTGCAAAAGCTATGCTTCAAGCATTCCGGGCAGGTTTTTTATTGATTGGGTTATTTATTATTGACTTATTAAAATGCGCCTTTGGCGCTCCTTCAACAAAAGATGATTTTTTGGTTTGTGGTGCAGTCGCTTATCGAATAAGCGGCTGGAATAAATCGAGCCAATAATTTTTCGCTCTATGAGTAGCCCTGCAAACATGTCAGGGCGAGGCTCATCAGGAAGAAAAATTTTGGCCACTTTGAAGCGAGCAGGGGTCAGGAAAGATTGAAAACCTAGGGGGCGCTTCGCAAGTAGGCCCCTGGGGTTTCAAAATGTGTCGGCAGCTTTAGCTGCCTCTCCTGCAAGGCAAACTTGCAAATGAAATATACTATTGACATCTTCCCGCTTTTTTGCTATAGTTTTCTTACTGAATTCTTGAACT
>JBDRAU010000068.1:0-6469 GCA_043823315.1 bacterium | reverse complement strand
AAAAGATATATTATGCGACATAACAAAATCAAACATTCAATTATCACTTAGCTACGAATGTTAATTTAAAATCATCGGAGCCATTAATTATCAGTTTAATTTCTTGATCTATTGCGTTGTTTATTCCCCTGTGTCTGATGATGCATCTGATTCTACGATGAGCGATACGAGAATTGAAGGTTAACAATAGAGGAAATAAGATCTAATTAAACAAAAATCGCTGTCTGTACATCGTTGGTGTATATGGCTTAATCCTTAGAGCTAGATCTAAATTAGGGATTGCAGGAATTATTGATGTCGTACAATTTATCTAACGGGTTTGGCCTTGGCCTTTGTATCAGGACTTTCTTCCGGCTCTTTGCCGGATAATTTGCGAAAATTGGTGCGAGTTAAAAAATTCCAATTATTAGTGTCGTAATCCTCTGCTCTCTTGACATTGGACAGTTCGTCGGGCAAATCCTCGCCTTTTTCTCCTGAATTATCCTCTAATTCCTTCTCCCCCTCCCCTACTTCGTTTGGCGCAGGGGTGTCATTTTTTACCTTCGGTGTATCGCTCTTCTCTGTTTTTCCTATTATATCGTTTGGATTTGCACCGGTTGAGCCCCCCGCAAGGGTTGATTCGGCAATATTCTTCTCTACTTCAGCTCTAGAGCGAGAATATTTTATTCTGGATTGCTCGATTATCTGTTCTCTGAATCCGGTGGGTTCATAATTCGAAAGAACAGTTTTGGCCGAGAAAGGTGAACTTGTGACTCCATTTATAGAAATTTTTAGATAAATGACGTAATTATCGAGGTTAACCAAATCCGACGGTTCGAACACTGGTACAAACTCCCTGTTTAAAAACTCTGCGTCCCCTGCTCCGACTCTGAATGTTATAATGGATCCCACGTTACCGAAAACAGCGTTAGCGACAGTTTCAGGCATCTGGGCGATGTATTGATTTGTAACCATCAGCGATAAACCATATTTTCTGGCTTCTGAAAGTATCACTGCGAAAGAGTCAGTTGCAAAGTTTTGGAACTCATCAACATAAAGATAGAATGGTATTCTCTCTTCGCGCGACATCTCGGCTCTGCTCATCGCTGCCATTTGAATTTTTGTAATTATCAACGATCCAAGCAGTGCGCTGTTATCCTCTCCTATTCTTCCAATTGATAAATCGATCAAAAGAATCTTACTCTTATCCATCGTCTCACGCACATTGATGCTGTTTTGGGGCTGTCCTACAATGTTTCTAATTACCGTTGAAGACAGGAATTGACCGACTTTGTTTTGAATTGGAGCGACCGCTTCTGTTCTAAACTTCTGGTCATATCGTTCAAATTCATTAACGAAAAAGTCTTTAATAATCGGGTCCGAGATTTGCTCTACCACCATGCGTCTAAATTTAGTATCGGTCAGAACCTTCAGGACCTGTAGAAGTGTTGCGCCTGGATAATCGAGTAGTCCGAGAACGACGTTTCGCAGGATGTATTCGAGCCGAGGTCCCCAGGATTCTCCGAATATTTTTTTAAAAACACCAACTATTCCTGACGCCACTATATTTTTATATTCCGGATCGACATTTTCAAATAAGTTAAATCCAACCGGATAATCTCTGTCAGCCGGCGAAAAATAAATTACATCATTGATTCTGTTTTCTGGAATGTGATCTATTACATCTGCTACCAAGTCTCCGTGCGGATCAACTACTGCAACTCCCCTGCCCTTATAGATATCATCTATGATCATATTCTTAAGTAATGTTGATTTACCAGTACCGGTTTTACCAATGGCATATATATGCAGGGCCCTGTCTTGTATATTAATACCGAATTTTTTCTCTGTTCCCCTGAAATTCGTCGTACCGAGCACCGAAAGTTCCTGCTCTTTCTTGGGATCTTCACCGATAATCGGAAGATTGAGCGGCGGTTCCCCCTTTCTGGAACCTGCATAATTCATCGACGGGGTTACAACCGACTCTCCCGGAAGATGATAAATTGAAGCAAGTTCTTCGGTATTTAGAATGTAGGGTTTAAAGCCAATTGAACGCTTTTTGTATTGTTCGACTATCATTTGTCCCGATAATGGCTGGCCTTGCATGAAACCGTTCATGTTATTTGTATTGTATTGCTTGAACGCTCCAACCACTGCAGCCAATCTTTGCGAAGCAATGTTTTGGTCAGGAGAAAGTGAAACTATCCTTATCTTTGTCTCAAAACCAAGCTTTGTGCATTTCTCTTCAATTCCCTTCAGGGCTGCCGCCATGGGTCCAGAAACTTCTGTAGCAGTATTTGTTTTCTCTCCTGTTATCGAAGGAGTTATTCCCCAAGCTCCTCTTACGATTGATTTTAATAACCCTTCCCCGGGATTTCGTCCTGCTTTGATGGCGTTTACATGAGATACTGATTTTCTTTGCCAAGTATCCTTGGCGGGTGCAATACAGATCTGTATCCAAAGTTCATCATTTTTATCGAGCTGGCTAAGCACGCTGGTAATTCCGCTCATTGGATCCGCTTCAAAGCTTTGGAAGGTCTTAATCGGAAATACATCCTCTTTGGTTGTGAGTAGTTCTGCTCCGACAGCGTGTTTTTCGGAGGATAGCCGAACATATTCCTCGGCGGGATTTATCTCAACGTTTGGATATTGGGCGTAGAGCTGACCCTCAACAAACTCTTTTAGGTACTTAGGCACGTCAATGTAAAACTGGATAAATGAATTGACCGAAACTATTTCAAAACTCATTACCGGTTGGATTCGGCTTGATTGGGCGAAGACACCGTGGAGTGCAGCGAAAAATAGTTCGGCCGCTGCCGGAGTTTTTTCATTGTTTTTAGGTATCAATAACCTACTAAGAACTCGATCCTCATTAAAATTATAGCTGGTTTGACGCTGAGCCATTACTGTCCTGCCTCTCTTTGAATATTTTGGTTTTCGGTTGCGCCTTCGAAGATTTTAATCCTGTCCTGTATTTCCATCTCTACTATACTTTGATCACGGCCATACTTCAACCTCGAGAGTTCGCTTATAGCCGATCCCAGTTTAATATTTTCTACGGTCGGATCCTTAATTGTCTGCATCGAAAAAGGTCTGGTCGGAGCATTGTCAACAAGCAATTTAATGTATGCATTGTAGGCGTCGATATTGTTTAGATCTGTCTTGTTGGCTACTGGCTCAAATTCCTTTTCCATAAATTCGGCATCAGGCACACCAACTCGAAACGCAACCAATGTTCCAACGTTGCCGATGATGGCATCGCGGATATTTTCCGGAATCTGGGCAATGTATTGATTCGTAATGTTAAGATCCAGTCTGAACTTACGGGCCTCTGATAAGATGGAGGCAAATGTATCGGTTGCGAAGTTTTGAAATTCGTCAACATAGAGATAAAAATCTTTCCTCTCGTTTTCCTCGACATCGCCTCGCGATAAGGCGGCGGTGAATAATCTGGCGACGAATATCATTCCTAGTAGATTACAATTAATTTCTCCTATTTCGCCCTTAGCTAAGTTAATTAGTAGAATTTTTCCGCTATCCATTGCTTCACGGAAGTCAAAGGCCGATTTTGGCTGACCTATGATATTTCTCATTGTAACATTAGTCATGAAACGCCCGAATTTAGAGATGAAGTAGTTGTACATTTCGCTCTTGTGAAAGTCGGCAGTCTTAGCAAGTTGCTGTGTCCAGAACGATTTGACCACCTGGTCTTTGATATAAGCGATTCTTGTTTCTCTGAAATTGTCATCGGTAAAAAGTTTGGGGATCTCAAGCAGTGTTCCGCCGTCTGGATATTCCATTACGGTAAGGGCAGCATTTCTCATCCAATGCTCAAATTGGGGGCCGATGAATCCTTGTTGGTTTGGATCAAAGAGTTTGTAAAATATTTGAATTGTTTCCTGAACCAAGAAATCTTTTTGTTCTTTCGTTTTCCACTCCAGGAGGTTTAACCCCATCGGTCGCGAAGTATCTGACGGATCAAAATAAATAACATCTTCAGCTCTTTCTTTTGGAATCTTGTTTATGATGTGTTCAACCAACTCTCCGTGAGGATCAAATACGGCCACGCCTTTACCGTTCTTTATATCCTGCAAGATCATACTTTCAAAAAAGGTTGATTTACCGGTACCGGTCATACCGATCGAGTAAAGATGTCGCCTGCGGTCGTTTTCCTTGAGGCGAACTAAGTTTTCATCGCCCCGATAAACATTTCTGCCTAAAATGATTCCTTCTTTTGGAAGTTGCGCAGGAGCGGCCGAGCGCTTGGCCATAAACCATCTAATCCCAGGGGTATCGATGTGTTCGGAGGGGAAATGATAAATCGTGGCAAGTTCTTCGCTAGTTAGGATAATTTTTTCAAAAAGTATGAAAGTCCTTAATATAAAATGAGTCATGAACATCTTCTTCTCGTAGGATCGGTACAGTTTTAAGGTGTTTCTGTCGGGTGAATTAAATTGAGTAAATCCGGAATAGATGCTCCCCAATGTAGCTTCTGCATCCTGTTTTGTTTTAGATAGCGCCAGAATTCTTATCTGAGTATCAAACCCGGTTTTGGCGCTTTTTTTGGTCAGGAGTTTAACCGTTTCTTCCTGAAGCGGCGTATTTTTTCTCTGTAGGCTTTCGTCTTTGTTGACCGAGCTTTCCATAAACTGGCCGATGAAATATGAAATCTTGTTATACCAAGAAATTCCAAGCGGAACTCCCCTTCCCTCCTGAATTTTTCTCATTGCCCAATCAACGTGAGTCCTCCATCCTTGATTGGTCGGTCGTATTAGAATTTGAATTGAAGCCCTTGCATCCTCGCCTATCTTCGAGAGCGTGTTAGTAATATTTTGAATGGTGTCATAGTCCAAATCCTCGTATGTTTTTATCGGATAGATGTAGCTTCTTGACGTTTTTATCAATCCGTAGGCAACCTCCATTCCCTCCTTGAATATCCTAAAATCCCCGTTTGGCTCTATGTGAGCTTCGGGATAAAAGCTTTGAATTTGTTTTTCTAATAATCTTTGGAAATGTTTTGGCACTCCGACAAAGAAGATTATTTCTTTGTCTTTAGCGATATATTCAAACGAGATTGTTGGCTGGAAAAATAGCCCCATAAACTTGGTGTTATACATCGAAGAGAGCGATGCAAAAAATTGGTCAGCGATAGCAGTTATTTCCGGAATTTTTTTCTGATGTTCGTATTTTTCTAGCTCGTATTGCTTAGGCAACCTTACTTCGAGCATTATGAGGTCGTTAGTCCGTTTTGCTAATTCAGTTTTAAGAAAAGCTCTGTATATCAGATAAACCACAACAGCAAAAAACAATATCAAAAATACCCAAAAATAAACCTGATAGGTATAAAATATGTCAGTCAGCATTACCTGCTCCTGCCCGCTCTGGGGCAGGAAATCCCTTCACCTAACGCACTGCAATAACAGGACGTAGTCCGTTTTGCAGTAAGGCATGGTGTGGGACCCTCCTTTCTATGTTTAAATTATATCACGAACTAGAACTTTTTTTCTCTAATTTTCTCTCTGATGTCACGAACGAGTTGGTTGGTAAAATAGAGGTTGTGAACTGTCAATAAGTGAATCCCGAGAGGTTCCCTTTCCTTGATTAAATGGTTCAGGTAAAATCTGGAGAATCCCCGCCCGACTGAACGATTTTTGTCGTTCGGGCAGGCCTGACAAGCCGGGCACCTGCATGATTTATCGATTGGGCCGCTGTTTAAGTTTTTCCTCTTTGTTAGATCAATCTGCTCATAATTATAATCTAGCCCAAGAAGTTTGATGGCGTTTTGTGATTTTGATTTTACCCAAACGTTGCCATGGCGCGCCAGCCTCGTTGGCAGAACACAATCAAACATATCGATTCCGAGTTTAATCACGTTGCAGATATCTTCGGGATAACCAATACCCATTAAGTATCTGGGTTTATTCTCTGGCAAAATATCTGTGCACAAGTTGGTCACTTCGTAAATTTTTTCCTTCTTCTCGCCAACTGATACTCCGCCAATTGCATTCCCAGGAAGATCAAGTTCCTCGATGAAAGCAGCTGACTTCTCGCGCAGATCCTTAAATTGTCCGCCTTGGCAGATTGGAAACAATGCTTGGTTTTTTTTGGACTTTGCTTTTATACATCTTGCGAGCCAGCGGTGAGTTCTCTCCATCGCCTCCTCTACTTCGCTTTTGGTTGCATCAGCGGGTGCAACATGATCGAATGCCATAATAATATCTGCGCCGAGGTTCTCTTGAATTTCAATTGATTTTTCAGGGGAAATAAAATGTTTAGATCCGTCAAGGTGCGATCTAAATTCAACTCCCTTTTCTGTGAATTTTGTATCTGTTTTTGAAATTTTTTCATTTCGATTTGATTGAAAATTGGAATTTGAAAATTGAAAATTACGTTTTCCTTCTCCTAGGGAAAACGCTTGGTAGCCACCTGAATCAGTTAGTGTTGGCATATTCCAACAGCTAAATTTTGCCAGTCCGCCCAGTTTTTTAAT
>JBDRAU010000067.1:0-4142 GCA_043823315.1 bacterium | reverse complement strand
GAACTTACTTGGCTGATTGCACTGCTAAACGAATTTGCATTGAAAGACGCAAGAGCTACTCCGTAAAACCAAACCGGATGATAAGAAGCAAAATACTTTTCTCCATATATATCTTTCATTTTATTGATCCACCCCTCGGTAATCCCAAACATAATCGCATAAGGCAGAAGCTTTTCAAACAAGTTTTCTTTTTCCAAGTATCTCTGTCGATATCTTTCGGCTTTATCCATATAGAGTTTAAACCCTTGAATACGTCTAAATAGAACATGTCCTTCTTCGGTTCGTTTTTGCATCAACGGAGAAAAAATTAGAATGGTAATTGACGAGAGCAAGGCTGAAAGAAATAGATGTACGCTAAGAACAAACAAAACGAAGGAGCTGAAAAAACCGATGATCCCAATGGCTAAAAACACAAAGAAGAATGTCTTTGAGTTTGGTACTAAAAATTTCTTCTTGTGCAAGAAGTTTTTAGCACTAGAGCCAATTTCAGTTAGGTGAACATAAAAGGTGTTTTTAAGCGATGAGAGTTTAATTTTGTCCTTGGACGAGAAAAGTTTGTTAAGTAACGTCGCTTCCGCCACAGACGACGGAGATGATTGTTTTATCTTTTCGAGTTCGAAATCTGCTGTGCGCAAAAATCCCTTTTCCTGAATTTGTTTTATTTTGATAAATCCGTTTACCGCCAGATTAATAATTGAAGCCGAAATAAAACTATTTCTAAGCGAGCCATCGGTGTAAACAAGCCCCATTTCAATTGGTGAGAGCTTTTCGGGAATCTCGAATTCTGGTGCAACGGTCGGGTTTACTTTTGGATCGCGGCCGTATTTCTGCCAGAGCTTCAGACACAGCCAAAATATCAAAATAGGAAATAGGTAAAAGAAATAAGCACCGTTCTTTTCCCAAAAACCCGGTACATAAGGGGTAACAATGCCGGTTGGGAAAACAGCCGAGATTGTGATCCCCTCTCCCTCGGCTAGCGTACGAGAATACGCCACCTGTATTGTATCATCAGCAATAAATTCGTAGGTAGCACGGAGAGAATTTTTGTCCCCAAAACTCCCCGAGTAAATAGATGTTTGCAGATTGTTTTTGTTCACGCCATCGGGCAGATGAATAGTTGCTTTGAAATTATCGATTGGGATGTCCCAGAAATTACCGGACAGGTTCCAATACAACTCATCAAAATCACTGTTGTTTCTTACGGCATTTTTAACCGAATATGAAATTTTATATTCATTGACACCTGTGACAAAGATATCCTCGTCACCAATCTTCCAAGTAACGGTGTGATCGAAAGGATCATACGAAGTTAAATAGTTATATTTTTTGTCGTTGAAGTCCGTTATGCTTTTAAGTTTAACAGGACTTTTTTGGTTTTTACCTTCGAGATATTGAACGGTCGGTAAGACGCGGAAAATTCCGTGCTTTTCGGCTATTCCGCAATCAGCCGTAATGCTTTCCACGATATCAAGCGAGGAATCTTTATTGACCGTAATGTCAGTATCAAAATTTTTGACGTACCAGTAGTTAACATTTTCTCGGGCGAAAGCGGGCGAAGCACTAAATAAAATACCAATTATTGTCATTGCGAGCGCCAGCGAAGCAATCTGAATTTTTCGAAAAATCATGAACGCAACCGAAGAATCTTGAGATCGCCGCGCCCTCTTTGAAATAAGGGCTCGCGATGACAGATATGCTTTTTTCATATTTTTATCTTAGCATTTTCTGCTTTAAGATTGAAATATCGAGAGTAAATTGATACTATTTGCTAGAAGTTGTGAAATTAGCCTTATTGTTCGAGCGAAGTCGAGAACCCGTGGAACTTCTCCACGAGGTCGAAGAATATAAGTTATTGTTCGAGCCCTGCCTGCCAGCAAGCAGGTTGTCTAGAACTGAAATATATGTCATCCTGAGCTCCCGACTGCAGAAGCTATCGCTTCAGCGATTTGCGGGCAGGTGTTTCAGGATCTATGCGTTTCAGGATCTAAGTCTTCTCGACTCGAATACTCACTCGAAGAATATGAAGTATTTGGGCTTACCTGTCTGCCATAGGCAGGGCTCAGCTTGCCCCGCCTATGGCAGGCGGGGTGAAGTTAGAGCGTCTCGTTGACATCGATGCGGCGCGGGAGTGGAGACCGCGCCTAAATAATAAGGTCGCTTAGCTCAGTGGTAGAGCGTCTCGTTGACATCGAGAAGGTCACTGGTTCAAGTCCAGTAGCGATCACCAAAAAATAATCACCTAACGTGATTATTTTTTGTACACTGTAAAAGAATAAGATTAATATTACTCTGCTTGTTTTGGTTTAAACGGAGAGTATTCTTCTAGAATTACTTGAATTCCAGCGGCAACGGGGATGGCCAGTATCGCTCCGCCGAGCCCGAGTAATCTATTGCCAATCAAGATTGCGATTATCACAAGTAACGGAGAAAGTCCGATTGCTTTTTGCATGATCTTGGGAACCAAAATGTTGTTTTCCAGTTGTTGAACGACTATGTATGCAAACAGAATTACCGCAACTTTCCAAAGCGGTTCGCCTGAAATAAAGGCTACTGACACAGCCGTCAGAGCTGAAATTATCGGACCAATGACCGGCACGATCTCTAAAAGTCCCGATAGAAGACCCAGCGTCAAGGCGTATTTAATTCCTAGAATTGCCAGGATAGTTCCATCAAGAACGCCGACAATTAACATCAGAACTAATTGGCCCCTCAACCAGTCGCCTAATTTGCTTGAAATTTTAGCGATGGTTTCCTGCAATTTACTTTTGTGGCTATACGGAATTAGCGTTGCCAAACTTCTTCTAATTCCTTCAGAATCGATCAGAGCATAGAAAGTTAAAGCGAAAATAGTAATCGCATAAACAATCCCGCCAAAAACCGAGACAAGCGTACCTAAAACACCTCCGGCAATCCCTGACAAGCTTGATGAAACAGTATCGAGAATTGAAGAAATAGGAGCTATATTTCCTAAATTGACCTCACTTATCCGCGTAGAGTAATAGGGAAGATTTAAAGCTAACTCTTTGATCTGTGTTGCTACCGGTGGGATTATAAAATAGAAAGCCAATCCTATCAAAATCAACAAAGCTGCATAGAGCACGATGACGCTTACTGATCTTGGTATTCGATCTTTTTCGAGCTTGACCACGAATGGTTCAAGGGCAATTGATATTATTCCAACCACAAGAAGAATAATAAGAACATCTCTAATTAGATACAGAAGCCACAGAGCAATTAGAAGTAGTATTACTTTAAATACCGATAGCACCGAGATTTCATAAGTTACTTTTTTGTCGTTTTCCATGTTTTAATTTTATGTTATTTTTCACTGATTTACAACGCTTACAGATGTTAAAATCCAAATATGTCACCCTTTCTGTAAAGTAAAATACTATGTTTAGAATTTTCAGTGTCATCCTGAGCCGTCAGGCGAAGGATCCCTGCCTGCCGGCAGGCAGGTCTGGCGAATGCTAGAACCCATATTCATGGGGGATTCTTCGCGTTGCTCAGAATGACACCTTGATCGTTCAGAGTGACATCCTGATGAGTTTTTCAACGATCTCCTAAAATAACCGTCTCACGGTCACTTCGCTGCAGGCAATATCAAATTATCCATCTTGGTTGCAACACCATTGACAATCAAGTCGAATGCACCCCCCTGTCTTGTGATCGAATCATGCAGGGTGTCTTTATTGCCAAGAACCAATATCTCATAATGGTTTTGATCGGCAAATTGGGAAACGGGCGTCGAAGACGTCAGACGGACACCGTTTACGGAGATTGCTTCCGAACCGATATTTTTGAGTGCGTTAATGAAGTCTATGATTTGAGTCTGAACCAGTGTATGGGAAATAGCGACCCTTACTCCACCGCCCTCAACTTGGGTTTTTCCGGACATAATTTGATACTTTTGAAGATCGTTGTTTAGAAGTTTTTCAAGATCGGAACTACTGCTTTGAGAGCTCCTCAGCTCATTTCTTTTTTGAGTTTCACTTTCAAGTTGATCTTTCAATTTTTCATTTGAAGCATAAACTTGCGAAATTCTGGCCGCTTGACCTTCGGGGTCAGAAACTGATTTTAGAAAACCCAATCTCTTGTAAAGCGTGTACTGATTAGTGGCAAGCATTCCGAAGAGCATGAAC
>JBDRAU010000066.1:0-4316 GCA_043823315.1 bacterium | reverse complement strand
GCCTAATCTAATATTAAATCAATAAGAAGAGAAAAACAATCCTTTTGACTCTTCTTAGGAACTTCTAATTCTACTTATTTAGATTCTCAACTATCTCTCTTATCCCATCTTCTAATTCAACGGTTGGTTTATACCCCAGTTCGCTTGAGATCTTATTAATATCAGCTAGTTGATTTTTAACGTAACCCTCCTTGATTGGGTTCGGTACATATCTTGGTTCGATTTTCGTCCCCATGACTTTGTTCATGAGAGTCACCAAATCAATCAGGTTAATGCATTTGTTTGTTCCGATATTGAAGACATTAAACCCGTATTTTTTTTCATTCTTGATCCCAAGCTCTATTCCTTGGCAAACATCTTTGACGTTGGTAAAATCACGCTCTTGTGTTCCATCGCCATAAAGTGTCGGTTGATCGCCCTTTTTCATCATCCAGATAAATTGAGAGACGAGATTGGCAAAAGTCGTTTTGTGTTCTTCGTTTAAGCCGTAAACCGACATAAACCTGAAAGCAATAATCTCAAGGCCTTCAACCTCAGCATAAACTCTCGAAGCATTCTCTTGAGCAAATTTAGTGACTGAATAATGATTTGGCGGAACAACTTCTTGGTCTTCGGTCAGGGGAGTCGGATTATTACCGTATATAGAGGAAGTCGAAGCAAAGAGAAGCTTTTTAGCTCCAATTTGTTTGGCAAACTGCATCACACTAATGTGGCCGGCAACATTATTTTGGTATGCCCAGTACATATCTTTGACAAACATCGGCGCTGAAGAAGAAGCAGCTAGGTGGATAATATAATCAAAACCCTGTCCCTGTTTACCCTGAGCTTGTCGAAGGGCTTTCTCCAAATCCTCCTGTTTGTTGACGTCGCCTTCGACAAATTTAACCTTGTCCGATAAATTAGAAGTCACACCAAGCGACAAATCATCAAGCGCCACAATATCATGGTCTTTCTCGGCCATCATGTTGCAAAAATTCGATCCTATAAATCCCGCTCCGCCTGTTACTAGTATTTTACTCATACCATTCCTTTCTTTTGTCCTTCACGCATGTGAGGTTCTTGTTCTCTTTTTAATTCTTCATCAATTATTATTGGATCAATCAGCGTATCGTCCAAATCAACAAAAACTTTAATTTTAGCCATTCTTTTTCAAATATATATTATATAGGTAGTTGAAGCCACCCTTCGACCTTTTTTCCGTTTTTGCTTCAATAACCATATCAGCAATTTTTTTAACCGGCTCGGTATAGGGAATGTGCTGATTCTTTTGGCGAAGCTCAAAGTTTTCAATTATCGCCTTTTCCGACCCCATGTTCCTTTTCTTTAAATCACGTTCAACACGATTTATTTTTCTAATCTCATCGGGAACATCCAGGTAAATAATATAATCGGGATTTTTAACTAACTGAAAATCTCCTTCGATTATCAGATAATCTACTGGACCTGGGATTTTTTTGGGAAAATTATCTTCGCCAACATCAAGGGCAATTCCTGTTTTCTCATCTCGATCCGGAACCATCAAACTTTGACCCTGTTTTAATTTTTTAATTTTTTGAATATGTTCGTTTAGAACTTCCGGCCGGTACTTTTTTAGCGGATTGCCTTTGTCTAAATATTTATGGCGGTATTTCCTGTCCTTAACCACGTAATCATCAGTGGACAAAACTTCCGCCCTCTCGAGCGCGTTTCTGAGTTTAGACGTAATTGTAGATTTTCCCGAAGCTACCCCACCAACAAAAGCAATTACTTTCGTTCTTGGAGAACTGGATTGATTCAATTCTTCGCTAATAATCTTAAGAAGTTGTTCTTGGGTTTTGTTTTTTGCAATTTGATTCAAAATACCTACTCAAGCTTGAGAAATAATTTCATCAGTCTTAGTTTCATCAATATCTCCAAACTCCGCAAAATTTGCAAAATCAAAACTAAAATCGCCTTTTTCTTTTTTTACTTCAAAAACAGCTTTGGCCATCACCGCACCACCCAAAGCAAACATAAAGTCGCTATCTCTTTTTGTCACCGCTTCGCCAGAGGCGGTAAATGACGGACCAGTATTTGAGTAGCGAATCAAAACCATAGCTTGTTTTTTGGGATCGGTAATTCTGACACCGCTATTCATCGTGTCAATTTCATACTTGCCCATAGGCTTAAGCTCACCTTCGGCAATTTCACACATTTTTTTAGCTAAATCGTATTTGCGTGCGGCATCCTTTTTATCAACGGTTGGCTTAAATTCCCGAATCAGTGTCTTTGGTATATCGTAAGTTTCACGTAAATTTTCAAGTTGCTCTACAACATTTCGCCCTTCCCAGCAAACCATTGAAAGCGCTAAAATGTAAACTAGAAATAATGCCGCATCGTCTCCTCCTTGAACACCCTCGTAATATTTGGGAGCGCCCCAAACAGGATTAGTCATCGGAGCCAAGAAGGGATGATTGGTATTTTCAACCGCAATCACCGCATTGTTATGTTCTCCCATGAGCTGCATAAAAAATGGATAGCCAGGCTCGGAAGCAGTCAATTTAACCGGATGGCCTTTTTTGTTAAGAGATTCCGCAAGCATTCCAATCGAAATTCCGGTGCGCATATCGTAGATTATTTCCATTTCTTTTTTGTCAGGATTATATGTCGCCAGGTTTTCAGTTGCCAAAAGAAGCAGCTCTGTTCCCGTCAGTGATTCCGCTTTGCCGTTTGAATCAAGGGCAATAATACTTCCGCGGTCCCCATCTGGGTCAAGCGCGAGATAAACTTTTTTGTCTTTTTCGGCTTTTCTCTTCATCTCTTCCATCGGATCTGATTCATGTTCATTCGGATCAATAATATTATCAGTTGAAAAATTTTCATTTAATTCATCATTTTCCGCTTCAACTTCTGCTCCAAAAGCTTTTAGCATCTCAAGCAAGTTTTTGCCAACAGGGAATCCGCCCATATTCATACCCACTCTAACGCCTGATAAAATTTCTTCTTTTGGAGTTTTTGTACCAGTTCGCGCACGGATCAAATCTTCAACGATGTCAATATTATTTTTAGTTAGATCACCTACGGTCACTATATAATCTTCCGGGTTTTTAACTTCAACAATTTGAGGAAAATCACCATCGATAAGCCGACCGTATAAATTTTCCATCAAATCAGGACCGCAAAAAACCTTACCCATCATTCCAAATTTAGCCCCAACATAATCTTCAGCGCGATGGCTCATTGTGCCAAAGACCCAGTTACCATTTTTTGAAGTTATGGCTTTCTCCGCTTGAGCTACGTTTCGGATTGATCCGCCATTTTGAACACCCCAATAAATTATTCCGCCGCCATCTTCGACAATTCCGGTTCTGATGATCGTGTCAGCAAAAACAGACATTGACTCAAAGTGTTTCCTATAACAATCAATAGCAATGTTTATAGTGTGACCAGTTTTTTTGCCAGTTCGCTCAATTAACTCTCCCGCATACGAAAGAGCAATCAGGGCCGATAACATCGGGTTTTCTTTCCAAACAGAAGACCTGATGTCATACCACATCACCTGGCCCCGCAGAACTTTTTCTGTTTCACCTTTTTTTTGTAATTCTTTTAGCAAACTTAGCGCTTCTTTATTTAAAGACTCTTCATCTTCTGAAAATGCTTGACTGGTAAGTTTTAATTTTCTGCCAAAAACGTCCTCAAGTTGCGGTCCAACCGAAATGACATCTTCGCTCCTGCGGCCAAGTTTTTTAACTATCGAGATTAAATTATTTTGCGAATTTGATATTTTATTCATTCTAATTTATCGAAGATTACAGAAACAAATTCTTGCCTTCGTCTTTAAGTTTTTCTAATATTTTCTTAATATCTTGAGCTTTGTTTTTATCGGCAATTAAAATAGTGTCTTGCATATCTACAATTACAATGTCTTTTAGGCCGATCGTCGCAATCATTTTTTTGTCGCCATAAACAAGACAATTTTCGCTATCAACGTCAACGTGATTGCCCCGCGAGACGACACTTTGTCCGTACTTCTCGCTCAAAACATCATAGAGCGTTCCCCAGTTGCCGATGTCGGACCAGCCAAGATCCGCCGGAATCACCAAAACCTTTTTCGGATCAAGCTTTTCAATTACGGCAAACTCAAATTGCTCATCTTTGATCTTCTCAAACAATGTTTTGATTTTCTTGTCGTTACCCTTGCCAAGCTTTTGAAGCTTGTCAATTTCCATAATTATCTCATAAGTTGTGGGTACAAACTCTTTAAACCATTCAAGAAGTTGTTTGGCAGAGAAAAAATAGTAGGCCGCATTCCACAGATATTCCCACGATTGAAGATATTTTTCAGCAGTTTTTAAATC
>JBDRAU010000065.1:0-4294 GCA_043823315.1 bacterium | reverse complement strand
TACAAAATGAACTTGATGTTCCGGATTGCTATTTATCCATTCATTGACAGAAACAGCGTCTTTTAAATTTCTAGTCAGACGATCGACTTTTTCGCAGACAATAATCTTGATATTGTTCTTTTTTGAATAAGCCAGCATCTCCTCAAAGGTTTTTCTTTGATAACGCCCGCTTGCAGATTCTGAAATAGAAAACTTTTTAGCAATATTAAAATTTCTCTTCTCCGCGTATTCCGTTAAGAGTTTTTCTTGGGAAGGCAGAGAATAACCGCTATCCTCCTGTTCACGTGAACTAACGCGCGCAAAAAGGACTGTTTTAGTTTGTTTTGATTCTATGCTCATAAACTTAAAGGGACGGTCTGGTAGCCCAATTCACTTGCTCCGAAGAGTAGCCACATTGGCAGACCGCCCCTTTAGGGCAATGTGGCAATAAAAATCTCCTCGGATTAACGCTATGAATTTGGGCAACATCTGTATCATATCATTTTTTCTTAAGTCCAGCAAGCCGACCAAGCCGCTTGTCTGCCCACGCTCCCATCAGCATAAAACTCTGGTTTAGCTTCTCGTTTAATCGTATCACCCGTCTGTATTTTCTGGTTGGTTTGCCGTTGTAATAATATCTCTTAACTTCCCCCTCTGCCTTTTCAATGTCTGGCAGGCAAACCGAGCTACCCCTATACTTACCGCCTTTCATTTGAGCGTCATAGGCAATCTCTCCGCAGTGGCGACAACCGAACCATTTGCCAATGCTGTAAATCACGCCAACTCGCCGTCCGCAGTATTGTCCATTTTTGGATAGGGGGCATATAAACCAGTATCGCACACCGCAATAATTGCAGGGAGTGGTGGCAAGGGGTATTTTGAAATCCATCTCGCTTTTTGCTCCTGTCCAATGGTCTGTATGCGTGTAATTCAACCTGATGTGGTCATCCTCACCAGTGGTGTCCTGCATATTCGTAGAAACGGAGTAACCGATACTGCTTTTATTCTCACTCCAGCCGTGCGTCCAAGTGATTGTGCCAGAGTTCCTGCCGCCGCCAAATTGTTTAGGAATAAGGCAGTGGTGCTTTTTGAGCCAGAAGATACTTAAGGCGTTTGATTGTTCTGCGATGGCTTTGGACATAAAACTTTTTTCAAAAATCCGCCGAAATCATTAAAGATTGTAAGGGGTTATTTTTGAGTTTAGACACTATTTTTGTCGGTAAATAAAGGGTTTTTAGTTTTTAATTTCAATTTTGATTAAATCCGATAATTTCCGATATTTTTACCGAACGAACCCATTTATTCGTTAACCCCAGAGACATCAACATCAATGGCAATCGGAGCTGGCGGTTTCTCGCCCGCACGAGCGGATTGGATACGCTGTAATTCGTGCAGGGCTTTATAGATACCCCGCTCTATATTGCTCTCGTAGCGGATGAGCTTGCCGTAAGTGTCATTATTGGCGAAGTCGTAGCTCAACGCCGCACCGAGCGTCTTTTTGCCGCCGCTCAACGAAAATCCCACATCGCTCCTGTCATCATCCATCATTTCTCGCTCTATCTGCATTATCCGCCTTAACCGCCAGACATTTGCAGTTATCCTATCTACCAACACCAGCTCAAGTTCTGTTTGCGGCTCTAACTCCACCCGCAGTTTCTTGCCGATTTCAATGAGAGTTTTCTCGTCTTCGCCATCAAGCAACACTTCTTTGCTCAATAGCCCGTGCTTTAAGGCATTGTATTTGCTGATAGCTTTGCCTTCTTCGGTCTTTACGCCGCCGAGTTTGGCGTTCTTTTGGTTTGCTTCAAGTTGTTTTTGTGATATTTCGCTCATAGTTTTTTATTATTATTACCTGTTATTGCCCTGTTTTATCAGGGGACACAACCTCTTTTTTATGGTGTCAGAAAACTCCCAAATCTGGGGTTACCCCACCGCTCATTTCACTATTGTTTTCCTCGCTGGTGCTTACCCCACCCCCGTTTTCACTATTTCTCTGGGCAGGAGATATAGTGGATAGTGCCGTAGGGTAAATCAGCATTTTGCGTTTATCGCTGGGGTCTGCCTCTTGCACAATAAGTCCCGCCGTCTCAAGCATTGGCAAAATCTGCTGGCGTAGCTGGTTTGTGTCCAACATCCTGCCATAAACCTCAAAATGCTTTTGCAGTAGCTCTTGGCGTGATAAACCAAGCAATCCCGTTGCCTCAACAAATCCCTCGCTCCTGTTAGCGTTCTTTTCATTCCACGCCTTCAAAATAACTTCTTGGTATAGATTATAAATATACGGCGGCAGGTTCAGCTCTTGGCTTACCGAGATGGCGTCCCAAACTTTGAACGCTTGCTCAATGTCATCCTCGTTGGCGGTAATCGTTGTGCCGTTCCTGTCCCGCCACCAGAGGTTGATGAGAGCGAAAGATTTGATAAGCGAGGTAAGCCGTTTAATGTCTCGCTGATGTCGGGGTTTCAGCACTTTGTTTTCGCTTAAAAACCTATCAACGACTTTTTGGTAGTTTGCGATATTTATTTCTCTGATACCTTCCAGTTTGATTGCCCGTATCCGTTCTTTTAGAAGTTTCCGCTCTGGGTTTTCATCAAGCCAGCTCTTGTAGCTGTCGGCGTCCGCCTCTTTTTTAATGCTCTCCAAAATTCCGTTTCGTATTTTCTCTTGGTTAATTTCTGGACTTAAAAGCAGAAACCTCGTTGCTTCCTGTTCGTCAATCCGCAAGCCAGCCGTGCAGAAAATAACTGCTGGATAACCTCGCAATAAAACATTTTTTGCTTTCAATCCGAACTTCTGCGTCTTATCGGTGATTTTTACTAAAATCTCTTTTTTATCGTGTGAGAGCAAGGGACGCAGGTGTTGCAAAAGAAGCGTGTGCGGCTGGTCAAGAAAAATCAAAATTTTATGCGATAAATCCGCCACATACATTTTCTTTTCTTTATCCCATTCGCTTACATCGTGGAAAAACGCTGTCGGACTGCAATATCCCAGCTCCAGCACATCTTCTTCTGGGAGCAGTCGGGCAATCTCGGTGGGAATATAACTTTTGCCAGTTGATGACGGGGCGTTGTAGCTGATATTGAATTGGGCGTTTTCGGTGTATGCCGATAGCTCGCAAAGAAAAGTTGTAATTTTATTTTCTTTATCCTGTTTTATGGTCAATCCAAGTGTCTCAACTAAATCCTGCGATGAGAGCGGCTTGAACTGCGAGGTGTCAATTTTTTCTGGATATTCTTTTGCGTATTTTCCAAACAAGTCATCGGGATTGCCGTTGAGTTTTACAAAGTAATCGGTGATGTCGCCGCCCTCGCCAACTTCTTTTGGAAGCGAAACAATGTAGGTCTCATTTCCGCCATTTTCCACCATTTTTGCCACCTTCTCCGCTCCTTTTTTGCCAGCGTCATCGTTGTCGTAGCAGATGTAAATTTTCCTACCTTTTCCAACCTTTTCGCACCACTCCTGTTTGAAAGTCATCGCCCCGTGAGTTGAGGTGATTGCATTTATGTTTTTTGAAAGCAGAGCCAACCTGTCCAGCTCGCCCTCGCAGATGACGAGCGGATTGTTAAGATTTGTTAAGGTTTCCCAGCCATAGATTTGTGCTTCAACTCCTTTGGGATAGGTTATTTTATCGTCTCCAGCGTTCGGGTCTTGCCGTAGCTTAAAAAACCGAAAAGCACCATAAATGTCTTGTATGGGTATGGTTATCCAGTTTTTGCCGTAGAACTTGCCCCATCCGAGCTTATGAGCGTCTATAACGGCGTCAGAAACGCCTCTGGCGTTGAGATATTGGCGGATGTTGGCTGGAAGTGCTAAATGGCAGGTCTCAACCAACCCTGTGTCAAATTTCGTGGACTTTCGTGGATTTTTGGCGGGAGTTATCGGGTTAAGTGCAATCTCTTGTATGCCGTCTCCAAAATGCTTGGCAAGCGTTACGAGGTTGCCATTCTCGCCGCACTTCTTGCACTCGTATTGCCCCGTCTCGGCGTCAAAATAGAGATGGGCTTCGTTTGTTCTGCTATCCTTATCACAGCCATTGAATAGGCAGTGAGTTATAATTTCTTTTCCACCCCCACGAAAGGCAATGCCTTTGCGGGTGAGATATTCTTTAATGGTAATAGTTTGTAATTCCATAGTTTTGTAATGTTAGGTTTTGTTAGGTTTTAAGTCGCCCGTTTGTCGGCGGCGTTCCTGCAACTCTTGGTATTCCGCCTCGGTCATTGGTTTGTAAATCAATTCAACAAGTCGGATGAGTTTCGCACCCTGCTCATACGCTTCCTCTCGGCTGATTTCCTTGCCGTAGCGGTTTTTGTAAAGCGT